>JBIPNX010000106.1:0-6695 GCA_044378145.1 Flavobacteriales bacterium
AAACTAACACATTCCATATTTACCGTAGCAGGAGATGCCGCGGATATTATAGGAGTGGAATGTTATGCCGTTGGGGGCTTTGTGCGCGATATTGTTCTAGACCGTCCATCAAAAGACATTGATATAATGTCGGTAGGCAGTGGCATTGAGTTGGCAAAAGCCATTGCTAAAAAGCTGCATATAGAAGATAAACTGATTGTCTATAAAAACTTTGGTACTGCTATGTTGCCAATGGACGATTACGTTATTGAGTTTGTTGGTGCACGTAAAGAGAGCTACCGCACCGATTCGCGTAAGCCTATTGTTGAAGATGGAACGTTGCACGACGATTTATCGCGCCGCGATTTTACCATTAATGCACTGGCCTTGTGTTTAAATAAAGAACGCTTTGGTGAGTTGGTTGATGAATTTGATGGCATGGCCGATATGGAGCGTAAGATTATCCGCACACCGTTAGGCCCAGATATTACCTATAGCGACGACCCCTTGCGCATGATGCGCGCCGTGCGTTTTGCATCGCAGTTGAATTTTGTAATTGAGAAAGATTCGTTAGACGCGATAAGCCGTAATGCCGACCGGTTAAAGATTATATCGATGGAGCGCATTGCCGATGAACTGAACAAGATTATAGAATCTCCTGTTCCGTCGGTGGGTTTTAAATTATTGTTTGATACAAAACTGCTGCACCAGTTCTTCCCACAAATGGTTGCGTTGCACGGTGTAGATATTATAAAAGGAAAAGGCCATAAAGATAATTTTTACCACACATTGCAAGTGCTGGATAACCTTGCGGTAATGAGTCCTGACTTATGGTTGCGCTGGGCTGCCATACTGCACGATATTGCCAAGCCACCAACAAAACGTTTTGAAGAAGGTGTGGGTTGGACATTCCACGGACACGAAGATAAAGGCGCACGTATGGTGCCTAAAATTTTTGCGCAGCTAAAATTACCGTTGAACGAGAAGATGAAGTATGTGCAGAAACTGGTACTGCTTCACCTGCGTCCGATAGTGCTTGCCAAAAGCGAAGTTACAGATTCAGCCATACGCCGTTTACTTTTTGAAGCGGGCGATGATATTGACGATTTGATGATGCTTTGCACCGCCGACATCACCTCTAAAAACCCTGAAAAGGTAAAGAAGTACAAAGCCAATTTTGAGCTGGTAAAAGTGAAGCTAAAAGAGGTAGAAGAAAAAGACAAAGTGCGCAACTGGCAACCACCCGTTTCCGGCGAAGAAATTATGGAATACTTTGGCATAAGCCCATCTCGTGAGGTAGGCATTATCAAAACCGCTATCCGCGAAGCAATATTAGACGGCATCATCACCAATAACCATGAAGATGCCATGGCGCTTATGATAGCCGAAGGAGAAAAACTGGGATTGAAAAAAAATAATTAGTAAAAATAACGGTGTAATTAAAACATGCTGTTTCCTGAAATAGCAGTAAAAACAAGGGTTGTAAAAGGAGTTGTGAATAACTTTTTCATGTTTAGTAGATTGATTTACAACACTAAAATGAATAATAATCGTTCTTTGTACAAAGTTTCTTGTTTAATCAAAAACAGATTTTCTTTACTTTTGACCCTGTAAAGTTCACATATGGCTATTTATAAATTCCGCGTAACGTTTGAAAGCTTCGAGGATGTATACCGAGATATCGAGATACAATCTGAAATGACCTTGTCAGACCTGCATTACGCAATACTAAGCTCGATCAGTTTCGATAGCATTCACAAAGGCATTTTCTTTGAGAGCGACCATAGCTGGCGCAAAGGCGATGAGCTACTTAATGTTTCTCCTGAAGGGGCAAAAGGTGCTGCGCAAAAAGATTTGCTATCAGACATAATTTACGATCCCCGTCAACGCTTTCTTTACATTTATGATGAGGCAGAGAAATGGGGCTTTACTATTGAGTTGATTAAAATATTGCCTGACGATGGTTCGCTTACAACATCGCGTTGTGTGCACAAAGCAGGTACTGCACCTAAGCAATATAAAGAGGCTCCGCTTAAGTTTAAAAGCACCGACGAGCCTGATGGCCGTAAAAACCGTAAGAAAAAAGAAGCGGCTCCTAAAGAAATTATTATTGACGACGAAGACGAGGAAGAAGACACCCCTGTTGCTGCTATTGTTGATGATGAAGAAGAGGAAGACGATAGCGATGCTTACGAAACAGAAGAAGAAGAGTTTGATGTTGACGCTGACGAAAAAGAAGCGTTTGCTGCAGATGATGATGACGATGAAGACGATGGTTTTGGCGATGATGACGAAGACGAATTTGTTGCCGACGACGACTTTAAAGAAGACGATTTTTAACAGCCCTTGGGCAATCATAAATATTTAATAGCGGTTACTGGCCCAACAGCATCGGGCAAAACAGGTCTTGCCATACAACTGGCAAAGCACTACAGTACCGCAATACTCTCCGCCGACTCACGCCAGTTTTATACTGAGCTAAATATTGGGGTAGCCCGTCCTTCAGAAGAAGAACTACAGGCTGCCCCGCATTATTTTATTGCCGACCGTAGCATACAAAACCAACTTACTGCAGGGCAATACGAGAAGGAGGCGCTGGATGTCCTGCATACTTTATTCCAGACACATGATGTGGTTATCCTTTGTGGAGGTTCTGGTTTATTTATCAATACCCTTGTTTTTGGTGCCGACCCTATGCCCGAAGCTGACGAAGCACTGAGGAATAACCTGCAAAAGCAATACGAAGAAAAAGGAATAGGCTTTTTGCAAGCTGAATTGCAACGCTTGGACCCTGTGTATTACGATAAGGTAGATAAGCAAAACCCATTGCGTTTAATGCGTGCTATAGAGGTTTGTTTGGTAACTGGTGAGCCCTATTCGGCACAACGGAAAAATGAGAAGAAAGAACGCCCGTTTACAACCATTTTTTTAGGGCTTGATGTGGAACGCGAGTTGTTATACAGCCATATTAACCAACGGGTAGATGCCATGATGCAAAACGGCCTGTTAGCCGAAGCGCATGGGCTGTTCCATCTAAAGCATTTAAGCACATTGCAAACGGTTGGCTACAGCGAGCTGTTTGATTATTTTGACGGGCACTCTGATTTAGAAACGGCAGTAGATTTAATTAAACGTAACAGCCGCCGCTATGCTAAACGCCAGCTAACATGGTTTAGGCGTAATGAGGAAATAAAGTGGTTTAACCCGAAGAATACAGAGGAAATTTTAAGTTACTTAAATCAATCAATTAGTTTAGTATAAAGTTGTTGATTTAAAAATTCCCATATTTGCAAAAAAGCTTAGCATTGAAAAGAATACTATCAGCGTTGTTTTGCTTGTTAACATTAGCACTTAGCGCGCAGCAAGACACTACAAAAAAAGCCTTAGACCTAGGCCAGATCCACGGCAACTTTCAGGCCGACTTTCAATACTACAATACCGACACCCTTATTGGGGCACCCATAGTGCCCGAGAAGATACGCTCTAACGGTTTTATGAACCTTATCTACAGCCGCGGCAACTTTACCGCAGGTGTGCGTTTTGAGAGCTACTTAAACGTATTGCAGGGTTTTGACCCACGCTACAAAGGTGTTGGTATAGCCAACCGTTTTGCATCGTATGCCTTTGATGGGTTAGAAATTACCGCAGGTAATTTTTACGAGCAATTTGGCACAGGTATGGTGCTACGTTCTTACTGGGAACCTAACCTTGGGGTTGATAATTCTTTTGATGGTGTTCGTGTTAAGTTTACCCCAACACCGGGCATTTATACTAAGTTGATGGTTGCCAAGCAACGCGCCTTCTTTGACCGTGGCCCCGGTATTGTGCGTGCCGGCGATGCTGAGATAAACTTTAACGAGTTAATCAAAAAATGGGAAGACAGTAAATTCAAATTAACTGTTGGTGGTAGCGCCGCCAGCATTTATCAAAAAGACGAAGACCCTATTTATATTCTTCCTGAAAACCAGGCAGCTTTTGGTGGCCGCATGAACATTGGCTACGGCAAGTTTAACCTGTATGGTGAGTATGCTTATAAAATGAATGCACCATCGGCAACAAACGGGTTTATTTACCGTCCCGGCCAGTCGCTGTTGCTTAATGCATCGTACTCGCAAAAAGGATTTAGTGTGCTAGTAGGTGTTAAGCGTTTAGATAATATGGATTACCGATCGGATAGAACGGCTACGCTTACTAACCTTACAACTAATTTTTTACCTGCCCTTACACGCCAGCACGTATATAACTTAGCAGCTACTATTTACCCTTACGGCACACTACCTAATGGTGAAATGGCATTTCAGACTGATATATCATACAAGATTAAAAAAGGTACACTATTGGGTGGAAAATACGGTACCGATTTAACGTTGAATATTTCAGGTGTAAATGATATTGTACGCACCGCCGCCCCTAACGATACGTTTGGCTATGAATCTAAGTTCTTTGACGTTAGCAAAACCGTTTTATTCCGTGATATAAACTTTGAAATATCGCATAAGTGGAACAAAGATTTTAAGACTACTTTGATGTATATGTACTTTGCCTATAACAAGGATATTGTGCAGTTTCAAAACTATGCGTCAACCGTTTATGGTACCATACACGGGCATATTGTGGTGGCTGATATAAACTATAAATTCAGCAAAAAAGTAGGCCTTCATGCAGAATTGCAAAACCTGTATACCAAACAAGATTTGGGCAGTTGGGCTATGATATTGGCAGAGGTGTCATTTGCACCACATTGGTTTGTAGCTGTATTAGACCAATATAACTATGGCAATTACGATAAAAACCAACGTATACATTACGTAACAGGGTCTGTAATTTATACCCGTGGAGCGCACCGTTTTGCCGCCACTTATGGCCGCCAGCGCGCAGGTATTTTCTGTGTGGGTGGGGTTTGCCGTAACGTACCTGCCTCTAACGGCTTAACACTATCGGTAAGTACCAGTTTTTAAGCAGAAAAAACTAAGGGGTTTCCCTTATCCAGTCTATAATCAAAGGCACTGCCGCCGGGCCGTTGATGGTTTCTTCCATATCATCGTCGCCCTGCTTATAAAACTTAGAAACGGAAGTAATCTTGGTTACAGGATCGTAGCTATTAAATAACATCACCTGGCCGGTAACATGCACATCGGTAATGGTATACATTTCACCATCTTCAAGGCTCCATTGTTTCACCTGGAACCGGTCGAATACGTCTTTGTAAACAACCATACCAACATTACTTTCAGGGTTTGTCCAATGCCCTAAAAATACTTCGCCACCATTGTCTTGTGCAAACACTTGCAGCGACACAAAAACACTCAATAATGTTAAAAATACTGTCTTCAATTTTTCTAATTCTCTAAATAATCCTGTACATATTCTTTAACCCCTTCTTCCAGTGTGGTAAACGGAGCATCGTAACCAATAGCTCGCAGCTTAGCCATTGTGGCCTGTGTGTAGTATTGGTATTTGTCGCGTATATCAACGGGGGTATCTATAAACTCAATTTTAGGCTCAAGGCCCAATGCCGCATAGGTAGCGTTGGTAAGGTCGGTAAAGGTGCGGGCAACACCCGTACCTAAATTGTAAATGCCGCTGTTTTTACGGTGTAGCATAAGCCAATAGCATACGTTAACTACATCCTTAACATATATAAAGTCGCGCAGTTGGCCTCCGTCGGGGTAGTTGGGATTATGGCTGCGGAATAACTTTACAATACCATTTTTCTTTATTTGGTTGTAAGAATGGAAAATTACGGATGCCATACGGCCCTTATGGCTTTCCGATGGCCCATAAACGTTGAAAAACTTAAGCCCGGCCCAGAAATACGGTTTCTCTGCCTGCTTTATAGCCCATTTATCAAAGTTGTTCTTGCTTTCGCCGTAAGGGTTTAAGGGAACAAGCTTGGGGATGATGTTTTCATCGTCGGCATAGCCTAAATCGCCATTACCATAGGTAGCAGCCGATGATGCATAAACCATAGGCAAGCCAAACTCAACACAAAGCTTCCAAACCTCTTTGGTGTAGTCAAGGTTTAGTTGGTTAAATATTTCAACGTTAAACTCAGTAGTATCGGTACGCGCACCTATATGGAATATAAACTGTACTAGTTTATGGTTCTCCTTCAGCCAATAGAAAAAGTCGTCGCGGTGTACGCGTTTGGTAATTAATTTATCCTGTAGATTAGGTGCTTTTGCAGGGGAAGAAAAATCATCAACCGCAATAATATCGGTATAGCCTTCCTCATTCAACTTGCCAATCAAGTTGCTGCCAATAAAGCCTGCTGCACCGGTAACAATAATCATAATTGCAAAGATATTGGATTTGGTTCTTTTAAACCCATGATTTATAGGCTATTTCGACCAATGGTGGAAATTTGTCGATGCATTGAACCTAGATAAAAAGCTCAAGATTATTATTTGGAATAATGCTATTTTCTTTCCCAATTTCAAATAGGATTTCAATAGCGCGCCTGCCTTCAATGCCAAGGTCTAATGAGTATTTATTTACATACAGGTTGATGTGCTGGGTAATAACGCTGTCTTCCATCTCTTGCGAGTGCTCTTTAACATAACTGCGGCTACTCTCAGGGTTAGCAAAAGCAAACTCAATGCTTTGGCGGATTAGCGAATCAACTTTGTGCTGTACTTCAGTATCAAGGCTACGCTTAATAAATATGCCACCCAACGGAATAGGGGAGTGGGTTTTAGTTTCCCATTCCTCGCCCA
>JBIPNX010000107.1:0-6665 GCA_044378145.1 Flavobacteriales bacterium
ATGCAGCGGGATTAGTGCGTGCCTCGTTAATAAGGTTGAAAATTTTGGTAGCCAGGTTGGGGCTTTGCGAAAAGGCATGTTGATTAGCCAATAACAGAAGCAGGAGTATGGCTAACCGGTTTTTCATAGAGTTAATTATCCAACTCGGCTTTTTCTTCAACCCACATGCCGTGGTCTTTAATAAGCTGGATAAGTTCGTCAACGGCAATATTAGGATGAAGGTTGCGTTTTACCACCTCTTTGCCGCGGTATAGGGTAATCTTATCTACACCTGTGCCTACATAGCCAAAGTCTGCATCGGCCATCTCGCCGGGGCCGTTTACTATGCAGCCCATAATACCAATTTTAACGCCTTTTAAGTGCGATGTACGGTTACGAATTTTGGCTGTTGTTTCCTGCAAATCGAACAAGGTCCGTCCACACGATGGACATGAAATATATTCTGTTTTTGATATGCGGGTACGTGTTGCTTGTAGTATACCAAAGCCAACCTGGTTAAGGGTTTTAGGCGATACCTCGTCAGCAGAATTAACATTAATCCAGATACCATCGCCAAAGCCATCAACCAATAATCCGCCTAAATCGGTAGCGGAATATAGCGTAAGGTGGTCTATGGTTAAGGTGTTGTAATTACGTTTGATAATAACCGGGTTTTTAATTCCGCGCAAGCCTAATTCTATAAAGAAACGGCGTTGTTCGGCAAGGCCGTTTTCGTTATTTGTTTTTAGGATAACTACAATGGTGGGGTCGTTTTTCAGTAAGTCGAATAACTCATCAGAAAGCCTTGCCGCATTGTGTTTTAGGAATTTTATTTGCGATTCTTTTGCTTCACTTAATGAAGTGACAGAATCGTACAAAGGATAACTATTAGGAACTGATGAATCCCAAACATCTGCATCTTGTATAATGCTTAATGTGCCGGGAATGGCAAAATCTAATTTCTGTTTCCCCAAGTAGATATAGTCGCAGGCCATATCGGTCAGGTTCCACTTATCTAAGGGGATAGAGTAGTTATATCCAACACTAAATAATTTAGCCGGCGATGATATTTCGATAGTACTAAAATCGGCTACTACGCGAGGCACATTATGGTTGCCTATGTTGTACGCCTCGTTAGTTGCACGGCGTTCGTGCTCAAACGGGTTGTACGGCAGTTTAATATTCTCTTGTATTGGGGCAATAGGCCCTTGGTAGGCAGCGCGTTTTGCGTAACGTTCTACCAATGCTTTGGCAACAGGTATTTCAAACTCAGGGTCTTCGGTTAACGATACACGTATAGTATCGCCCAAACCATCTTCTAACAACGTACCAATACCCACAGCAGATTTAATGCGACCATCCTCACCATCGCCAGCTTCGGTAACACCCAAATGCAGCGGGTAATTCATGTTGTTTTGCTGCATAGTTGCTACCAGTAAACGGTAGGCTTCAACCACCACAAGCGCATTGCTGGCTTTCATAGAAAGTACAATGTTGTAGTAGTTTTCGTCTTCGCAAATGCGCAAAAACTCCATGGCGCTTTCTACCATTCCCAGTGGGGTATCGCCATAACGCGACAGGATACGGTCGCTTAATGAGCCGTGATTTGTACCTACACGCATGGCAGTGCCATATTCCTTGCAAATTTTTACTAACGGGGTAAAGCGTTCGCGGATGCGGTCTAACTCTTCGTTATAAGCACTATCGGTATATTCAATGTGCTCAAACTTCTTTTTATCGGCAAAGTTGCCCGGGTTTATGCGGACTTTCTCCACTATCCGTGCGGCAATTTCAGCAGCGTTGGGGGTAAAGTGTATATCGGCAACAAGGGGTGTGTTATACCCTTTGGCGCGTAATTCGTTTTTAATGTTCTCCAGGTTTTGTGCCTCCTTCATGCTAGGCGCGGTAATACGCACCAGCTCGCAACCGGCCTCAATCATACGTATGGCCTGCGCAACGGTGGCAATGGTATCAAGGGTGTCGGTGGTGGTCATAGACTGCACCCTTATAGGGTTGTTGCCGCCCATAAGTAAACCGCCAATGTTCACCTCGCGGGTAACATAGCGTGAGTAATGCGTTAAGCTGTTGCAATATAAATCCATCTTTATGCTCTTTCCGAAGAATTTTTGTATAATGTAAAGGTACTAATTACCAATATTACCAATGAAATAACGTACAAAGTTGCAATTAGTTTTGGGTTAAATAAAATTGAATTGTAATCAACGCTAAAGCCCAGCGATTTATTTAGCATCTGCATAACGGCCTCCAGGTTAAGGAGGTAGGCCAGGGAAATGAGGAAAAAACATAATAACCTCACCCCTTCTTGCTTGCGCAATCCACCCCTCTCCATTTGATGGAGAGGGGAAGGGGGTGATGCAAAAAATACAATTGCTGTAAACACGATAGCTGCATGGGCGTAGCGCTCGTGCATGCGGGTTAGGAACAGGAAGAAGATTAACGATGCTAATGCAGCCGATTGCCAAATGGTAATACGCTCCAACAATTGTAGCAGGGCCAGTACAAAAAACACAGCTATTACTCCTCCAAATACCCACGCTATTAGCGTATCGTCCGGAGTGTTGAAAGGGTCGGTAAAGAAGAAGTACCAAATGTTGTATGCGTTGCGCGATATAGAGTTGTAATAATCGGTAGAGCGGCCTATTATAGTGAATAGTGAGTTGTGGGTAGTGAATAGAAATGGTAGCAGGGAAATAAATTGTAAAATGAGTAATACCGGCAAAGGCCTCAATAGCTGCAATTGCGATGTTTTATCTTTAATCCATAACGGGAAAATAAAGGGCAGAAACATCAACGCAAATAGTTTGGTATTTAGCGCCAGCGTATATAGCACAATGGATAAAAACCATTTTTCTTTCAACGCTACATATATCGAAGCAAGGCAGAAGAAAACCCAAATACTATCAAACTGTCCCCATATAATGGTATTGTACCAAAAGGCAGGATTAAAAGCCAGCAGCAGGCCCCATTGCAGGTTTACTTTGTGGTGTTGCATCAACTTAAGAGATAGGAAAATGATGCCCCAATCGAACAACGCAGTAGGAACCTTTAGCCAGTTGATATTGGTTAGATTGATATCGGCCGGGGAATTGAAGAACCAGGTAAAAACATCAATAATGCAAAGTATAACAGGGTGATAGTTAATCTCGGGATTGTTATAGGCTTGCGTTAAGCCATGCTCTTTGATGTACTGTGCCCAGGTAACCCAAAAGTATTTATCGTAGCCGCTATCGGGTAAAAACACAATAAGGCCCAGCATAAATGCTATGGCTAAAACATAATAGTGTGATATTTGGGTAAATAAGCGACGCATGCAGCCGCTAAGATAGGTGTTTATGAAAATAAGAAAGGCCACCCGAGGGTAGCATTTCCGTTTTAGACCTTTAGGGCTGTTACGCCTGCCGGTCCAATTTCTACATATTTAATCAACCAACTGTAATTATACAACACTATGGGTTGAAGAAATGTTCAATAAAACGGGCTTTTTATTTTAATTTCTTGCTTTTCAGCCTGATAGAATTTCCAATTACGATAATGTCAGAAAATGCCATAGCTCCCGCGGCTATCATAGGGTTTAATAACCCTACAGCGGCAATAGGTATAGCAATTACGTTGTAGAAAAATGCCCAAAATAAATTCTGCTTAATGGTTAGCAATGTGTGCTTTGCAATTTTATGGGCCAGTGCCAGCTGGGCTAAATTTTCTTTATTTGATAATACAATAGAGGCCGAACTTAACGCTGCCGATGTTGCTCCACTGATAGAAATACCAACGTGTGCAGCAGATAGGGCAGGGGCATCGTTAATCCCGTCGCCTACCATAGCCGTACTGTTTTTGGCGGTATAGCCTTTTATTATTTGTAATTTTTCGGCAGGCGTTTTTTGTCCCAGCAGGGTAGCAATGCCAACCTGTTTCCCAAATACGTCGGTGCGGTGTTGGGTATCGCCGCTAAGCAATACGGTTTCTATGCCGTTGCTGTTTAGTTCGGCTATTACTTCGGCTGTGCCGGGTTTTATAGTATCTTCTATGGTGAATGATGCTATATAGCTATTGTTTTTGAGCAGGAATAATGTGCCCTGTTTACCTGTTTGTGTGCCTAATAGTTTCTCTGAACCCAATTGGTAAACATCGTTACCAACAGAACCTTTCATACCCAACCCTTTTTCTTCCAGAATATCACTAACCGCTACGGGTTTAGCCTCGCCTTTTAACGCCGAAACAATTGATTGGGCTATGGGGTGCGACGAGTGTTTTTCCAACTCAACGCTAATATCAACTACCTCCTGCCTGTTTATACCATCGGCAAGAGAAATATCTTTTACTTCAAACCTGCCTGTGGTAAGCGTGCCTGTTTTATCAAACACCATGGTTTTAATATTGGCAAACTCTTCTAATACACGTCCGCCTTTGATAAAGATGCCGCTTTTGGCCGCACGGCCTATGCCAGCCATTACTGCCGTAGGAGTTGCTAAGCCCATTGCGCAGGGGCACGATATTACCAACACGGCAATGGCATTCATTAATGCCTGTTGGGTGCTTAAATCAAATGCAAAGTGGGCAACAAAAAATGTAATTATTGATATGCCAACCACAACCGGGACAAATACCGCACTAACCCTATCGCCCAGGCGCTGAATAGAGGGTTTATCGCGCTGGGCTTCTTTTACCATCTTAATAATGGCAGCAATAACGGTTTGGTTGCCTACTGCTCCGGCCAGCATTCTAAAGCTACCAGATGTTACAACCGTTCCACCAACCACAGGGTCTTTAGGGCCTTTATCAACCGGCATGCTTTCTCCGGTAACTATTGCCTCGTCTACGCTGGCTTCGCCTTTAAAAATGGAGCCATCGGCCGGAATACGGTCTCCGGTGTTTACCTGTAAAATATCGCCAACATAAATTTCGCTATTAGGTACTTCTATTATAGTTTCAACCCCGTTAATAAAGGCAATTTTGCGGGCTATCGTATTTTGTATCTGCCCCAGTTCTTTTACAGCCGTGGCTGTTTGCATGGTAGCGCGGTGTTCCAGCACATTGCCAAGCAATACAAGGGTAATAATACTGGCAGCGGTTTCGTAAAACAGGTAGTTATGCACTGTATGTATGTCGAATGCAAGTGTACCCCAAATGCTGTAGCTAAAAGCTGCGGTAAAGCCTATAAAAATGAGCACATCCATATTAGGCACGCCCGATTTTAAAGAGCCCCATGCACTGCGGCCAAAGTGCATAATCCCTACCACTACAACCGGAAGGCTTAAACCCAACTGTAGCCAGGGGTTATTTATGAATGATGTGTGGGGAAATACCATGTGCAGCATTAACGGCACGGTAAACGCAAGGCTAAACCAGAATTTTTGTTCCACACTCCATTTGCCACCGCTGTGGTTATGCTTGTGGGCCTCTTCTCCTTGGCTTTTTACTTTATAGCCAAGGGCTTCAATTTTATTTATAACGGCATCTTTTGCCAGAGCAGACACATTGGAATATACCACTTCGCCACTGGCAAAGTCGGCATGTACATTAGTAAGTCCTGCTTTTTCAAGCGTTTTGGTAACACCCAAAGCGCAGTTAGTACAGGTCATGCCCTCTACCTCCAGTGTAACTATTTCTTCTTCTGCGCTCATTTTGATGTACAAAATTAGCAAATATGACAGGCAGATTGATTTTTTGTTTATATTTGCCGCCCTTAAATGGTGGTTTTAGCTCAGTCGGTTAGAGCGCCTGATTGTGGTTCAGGAGGTCGTGGGTTCGAGCCCCATATTCCACCCAAAAGCCTCGGCATTTGTGTCGGGGCTTTTTTATTCAATGTTAGCCAGGCTATTGATTGTTTGATACGGCTAACTTAGGATTGTACACTATCTTCTTATACCTCAATAACAACGGCACTATCCAAATCATCACAAAAACTGCACAAGCCCCATACGCCCAAACTATATTATTGCCCTGCGCAAAAAACGGCAGCGCGAAGATAGAAGTAAGCGTAGCACGCAGGAATATATTACTCATGTTAAAGATAGAGTTGGTGCGGCCTATAACATTATTGGGCACATGGTTAAAGAGCCACGTAATACGTAACACCCGTATGCCCGCGTTGGTAACACCAAACATCACACTAATAAAAAAGAACAGCAGCAGGCTGTTGGTTAGCGATGCCATAAAGAAGAACGCGGCCGCTAAAACCATCAGTATAATAACGGCTTTAACCTCGTTGGTTTTAACAAACAACCTGCGTATGGCAAAGCCTGCAAACAGCGCGCCTATAGCGTAGTATATCTCTGCCGATGCATACACATCGGCACTCAGTTTAAGGTGGTTGTTTATGTACGATGGTAGGAGGAAATGCACTTCAACAATCAACACTACAAACACCATAAACGATGCCTGCCCGAATACCGAAATGTTCTTATGGTGCTTTAAAAAAGTAAAGCCTGTTTTAAGCCGTTCATATATGGTTCCCGTATCTATAACCCGCTCTGCATGGGGTTTGTATTTAATTAGCGATATACAGATTAATGCCAGAAAATACGTTGCTGCGTTCAGCATAAATATATCCTGTAGCTTCCACGGGGTAATATCAAAAGGCATGGAAATATCAAAGCCCATTAGGTTAAGGTGGCCGTTGGTTGTACCGCTGATTAGCAATGCAGCAAAGGCTCCCGATATTACAC
>JBIPNX010000108.1:0-6620 GCA_044378145.1 Flavobacteriales bacterium
AATCAGTGTTATAGGCACAAGGTGTAGCAGCCCTAACAAGCCCACAATGCGGTACAGCAAAGGCACCTCTTTGGTACATTTAGAACTGGAAATAAGTATTACCTTTTTAGTGGGGATAAGGTCGGCAATTTCTGTTGCCAGCATACCGCCTAATGACACCCCCATAATGATTGGGTTCTCCTCTGTAATTTGAGGCAATAGCTTTTGGGCATAGCTTTTCATGGTATCGCCTTTATCGGGCATAATCCATGTTATGTACTTTAATGTGTAACCGGGTATTTCGGTTCTTTTGAAAAGCCTCTCGTCAATACCTAAACCGGGTATACAGTAAATAGTAGGCATGCTACTTAAAACTGAGCATATAGCCTGATATTAATAAGGCGGTTAGTAAGGTAGTTGGGGATAGCGTATTGGCGGCCGCTAAAGTCTTTAATCCAAAGGTACGACACCGTGTTGTTTACGCCCAACAGGTTAAACACCTCTAAGCTGATGAACATATTCTTAAAGTAGCGGAACATACTCTTCTCGCGGAATTTTGTTTTATCAGATATTAACTGTTTTTGGAAACCAATATCAACCCTGCGGTAGAAAGGCATACGAAGCGAGTCCTTATAACGGTTAAAGTCTGGCGGCCCAAATGGAAAGCCTGTACCAAATGTAAGCGTAAGGCTCATTTTAAAGGTTGGCCATTTTGGTAAATGGTCCTGAAAGAACATGCTGAATGTAACACGTTGGTCTTGCGGACGGGGAACCATACCCGGGTAATGTGCTATACTGTCAACCGCGGTTTGATCAGCAGAAAAGCCGGGTATAATCTTGTTACCGTTAATATCAAAACGGTCGTAGTATACATCGTTCTTCAGATTTTCGCCGGTTTTCATAATAGACAAACTCATCCACGACTCTACCCCTTTTACAAACTCTCCGTTTACGCGGGCATCAATACCGGTAGCATAGCCGGTTGATAAGTTTTGTGCATAGTAGCGTATGCGTACGTTGTCAATCTCATACGGTATTAGGTCGTGCAAAAACTTGTAGTATGCTTCAACAGATAGTTTAAAGTCACGCTTCCAGGCAGTAAAGTAATGGTCAGTACCGGCAATAATATGGATAGAGCGTTGTGCCCTTATACCGGTATTAAGCTGCCCCTGCAGGTTACGCAGCTCGCGGTAAAATGGTGGCTGGTAGTAAAACCCTCCGGCTAACCTAAACTGCCATGTCTTAGGGTGGATAATGGTATCCATAATCCCCGTTTTTCTGTTGGTACGGTAAACAGTATCAACTTTCCATTTGGGTATTAACGATAGTTGAACACGTGGGCTTATAACGAGCTGTTGGTTTACACTCCAGTAATTGGCCCTTACGCCCGCCGTTGCAGACCATATATGGCCTTTAGCTGTAGTATCGTTATAGCTATCCTGTACATAACCCATAAAGCGGTTAGACGATAAGCTAATATTGGTTTTTAAAACGTCTTGCAGTTTAATTATATCGTCGTTGCCCGATGGTACTGAGAAATCGGCACTGTCAATATAGCGCCATTCGCTAAGCTTATCGTTAAACTCCTCGTGCTGCCATTTAATGCCATACACCATGTGGTGCTTGTTTAAAGTTAAGTACGATTTATGCTCAACATTATAAATGTATGATTGAAGCGTGTTGCGGTTATGTGTCAAGAATGAGCCTACTCCAAGCAGAGCCGATGTCTGACCAAAATCGTCAGAGCCAAAATCGGTTTCCACATCGTTAAGGTAGTACTGGCCTAAAATATCAGAGTTCTCAACCTCGGTAGATTTAAAGCCTGAAGTAATAAACTTCATCAGCCAGTTTTTGTTGGCACGCCACACCAAGCTAAATGCCGACATGTAGGTATCAAAGCTGTTAGTTTCCTGCCCATCAAAGTATATCTGCAAGCGCAGGGCCTCGTTAAGCGTACCAAAGGTTGTTTCCCTGTTAGTAGGTACTACACGGTATTTATTTTGAGAATAGCTACCTAAATATTGCAGTTGCAGGTTCTCGGTAAAGTCAAAGGTAAACTGCCCTTGTATATCAGCAGCCGATGGGCGGTAGTTGCCTTTGGTATCTAGGCTGTTCAATAGGTATTGAGTAGTGCGCTGGCGGCCACCAACCAAAAAGGTAAAGCGGTTTTTAAACAACGTACCTTCCAGTTGGCCTGAAAAACCTAATATACTGGCTGATGCTGAACCACCAAAACGGGTAGGCCTGCGGTATTGAATATCCAGTACCGACGACATTTTGTCGCCATAGCGGGCTTCAAAACCGCCGGCTGAAAAGTTAATGCCCGATACCATATCAGGATTGATAAAGCTTAAGCCCTCTTGCTGGCCCGAGCGTACAAGAAACGGACGGTAAACCTCAATATCGTTAATGTACACAAGGTTCTCATCGTAGCTGCCACCGCGTACTGAGTATTGAGACGAAAGCTCATTATTGGCTGCTACCCCTTGCAGGCTTTTAATAATATCTTCAACGGTTCCACCCGGTGTTGCTATGCGCGATACCACTCGGGGGTCTATAGAAACAATACCCTTGTCAGGACCTTTATCTCCATAAATATTTACCTGCCCGGTTACAACAGCTTTAGTGGAAAGGCGCATGTCAACAACTGCAACATCGCCTACCGCTACATTGCGAACAATAGATACTTCTTTATAGCCAATAAACTTAAAGCTTATGGTAAGCTCGCCGGGAAGTGTTTGCAGAGTATAATTACCATCAACACCTGTAGAGGCCAATGGTTTGTTGTCAACGTATACAATTGCACCTGTAACGGCTTTGCCTGTTTCGTCGGTAACACGGCCTTTAATGGTAGCCGTTTGCCCAAATGCCAAGGCATTTAGCAAAATAAAAACGAGTATGTATAGCGAGCGCAGACCTTTCATCAAACCACAAATATAAGTGCTTAACGGTTGGTATTGGCTTTTATTGCAATAGGATATTTACATTTTTGTTGACAATCTGCCAAAAGCTACTGCTCACCAACCATCTTTGCGAACCTGATTAACATGTGAGATACTCCTGCAACACCCAATGCGCCAAAAATTGGATTACCTGTTGATCCAAATAAAATGAAAGCTAATACCGTTAAAGGAAAGGTAAATCGTATAAGTAATTTTAAAAATATTGGTCGGCTGTATTGGTTTAAGATATAGTCCGGTATACCGTGGTCCAGGTACGATGCTTTAATCTCCCTTACAATATGTTTATCAACCTTATAATCTTTGGTTGTATTTATTGGATTTTGCCTAAATAGCACACAAAGGTTATAATACAACACCGGCATTTTCTCTTTCAACTCTGCAGGGCGTTCAAAAAAGCACTCTACGCATACCGAAAGGAATTCTACCATGTTGGTGCCGCCATACTTTCTTAAATACGATGGGTTGCCCAACCGCAGGTTAACAAAATCATCCTTGGTATTCATAAAAAACTCGTGGTAGTAGCCACTAAAATGGTCGTCGAAGTTGCTTTTAAACGCTGCTGATATTAGTATAGCATGGGTAAGTTCGTGCAGGCCCACATTCAGGTTATTTGCTACTTTGTAGTCTTCTATAAAGTCGTGCCACGAAAGGAAAATAATGCCCTTGCCTGTTGTTAATCCTTTAACATAGCTTTGAACCTGTTCAGAGTAAAATGTATCGGGGTAAACATGCACCTGGGTAAATTCATGGGTTATATATTCTTCCAGTCCAAAAGTCAACGTAACCCAGGCCGAGGCAATATAATAGCGGATGTAGTTGGTCATTTCCAGCCCTTCGCAACCTATAAATATCTTGCTGTTAAGTATACGGCTAAGCCTGCGTAAGAACTTCCGCTTGCCTTTTGGGCTTAAACCGGTGTAGTAGGGAAAATCGCTTTCTAAAAAGCTGACAGGCGAAAGGTGCATATATCTGGGTGTAAATATAATAACCTTAACCATATATTTATAGTGCTTTTAAACCCTTATCTTTGTTGTTTGTTATAATACCACTTTGAATTTCCAACTCACATCTGAATATAAACCCACAGGCGACCAACCGGAGGCTATACGTCAACTTGTAGCGGGCCTTAAACGTGGCGACCGTGCCCAAACCCTTTTGGGGGTTACCGGCAGCGGTAAAACATTTACTGTAGCCAATGTGGTGCATTTGGTAAACAGGCCAACGCTTGTACTAAGCCACAACAAAACACTGGCAGCCCAGCTATATGGCGAGTTTAAGCAATTCTTCCCCGATAATGCGGTAGAGTTTTTTGTGTCGTATTACGATTATTATCAGCCCGAGGCTTTTATCCCTTCAAGCAATACGTATATAGAAAAGGATTTATCTATTAACGAAGAAATAGAGAAGCTGCGCCTTTCTGCCACTTCTGCCCTACTCTCAGGTCGCGAAGATGTTATTGTGGTTTCATCGGTATCATGTATATACGGTATGGGTAACCCTACCGAGTTTAAAGATAACATGGTTAAGGTGAAAAAGGGCGAAGTTATCAGCCGTAATAAGTTCCTGCACTCGTTGGTATCAGCCCTTTATGCTCGTACCGAAGCCGATTTTAAAAACGGCAACTTCCGTGTTCGAGGTGACGCTGTGGATATATTCCCCGCCTATGCCGACTATTGCTACCGCGTCTATTTTTTTGGCGATGAGATTGAAGAAATAGAAAGCTTTGATCCACACACAAATCAGGTTATTGAAACCCACGAGAAGATAAATATATACCCCGCCAACCTGTTTGTTACAGCCAAACAAACCATGATGGATGCCATATACAAGATTCAGGATGATATGGTTAGGCAGGTTGATTACTTTAAAGAAATAGGTAGGCCGTTGGAAGCAAAACGACTCGAAGACCGTGTTACCTATGATCTGGAAATGATGCGCGAACTGGGCTATTGCTCGGGTATAGAAAACTATTCGCGCTACTTTGATGGCCGCTTACCCGGTACAAGGCCTTTCTGTTTACTGGATTATTTTCCCGATGATTATTTATTGGTAGTTGATGAGAGCCACGTAACCATACCTCAAATACGGGCTATGTATGGTGGTGATCGTTCGCGCAAAACCAACCTGGTAGAGTATGGCTTCCGCCTACCTGCCGCTATGGATAACCGCCCACTTAAGTTTGAAGAATTTGAAGCGATAGTAAACCAGATTATATACGTTAGTGCTACTCCTGCAGACTATGAGCTGCAGGAATCGGACGGTGTGGTAGTTGAGCAGGTTATCCGCCCAACTGGCTTATTAGACCCAACCATTGAAATTCGTCCCTGCCAAAACCAGATTGACGATTTACTTGACGAGATAGAAAAACGTGTGCAGGCCGATGAGCGGGTGCTGGTTACCACCCTTACCAAGCGCATGGCCGAAGAACTGGCTAAATACCTTACGCGAGTTGAGATACGTTGCCGTTACATCCACTCTGATGTACCTACGCTGGAACGCGTAGAAATACTCCGCGAACTGCGCATGGGTATGTTTGATGTTTTGATAGGTATTAACTTATTGCGTGAAGGCCTTGATTTACCTGAGGTATCGCTGGTAGCTATATTAGATGCTGATAAAGAAGGATTCCTGCGTTCTCAAACATCGCTGGTGCAAACCGTAGGCCGCGCTGCCCGTAACATAAACGGGTTGGTAATTATGTATGCCGATAAGATTACTGCCAGTATGCAGCACACCATTGATGAGACCAATCGCCGCCGCGAAAAGCAGGTGGCCTATAACGTAATGCACAGCATTACCCCTACCCAGATTACCAAAACCCGCGATAAGCTTAACCAGAAATCGGTATTTGCTGCGGGGCGCGAGAATATTAGCGGGGCCTATGTAGAGCGCGAAGAAATTAACGCTGCAGCCGACCCTGTAGTGGCTTACATGAGCAAAGACCAACTTCAAAAGTCTATTCAAAAGACTAAGAAGAGCATGGAAAAGGCCGCCAAAGAAATGGACTTTATGGAAGCCGCCCGGCTGCGCGACGAGCTATTCTCTTTAGAAAAGTTATTGGAAGAAAAGTTCCCCAGGATGAGCCCGAATGAGCGGGGTAGTAAATAAACACTTGACAAATCAAAAAATCTTCGTATCTTTGTACCAATCTTATGGTATAATACTGAAAAGAGGGCTCTAATTAGGCCCTTTTTTGTTACCCGAAAATGATTAGTACAGAACAAATAGAAAAGCTCGCACACGAGCATTTGCAAGGCACACCGAATTATTTGGTACACGCAAACGTGTCCAAAGCCAACAAAATAATCGTTATTATTGATAACGACCATGGCGGCATTAATATTGTTGATTGTGTTGCGCTAAGCAAGTTTATTGAGGGCAACCTTGACCGCGAAAAGGACGATTTTGAGTTAGAAGTAGCATCGCATGGTATAGGCCAGCCTTTAAAACTAATGCGCCAATACAAAAAGAACACGGGCCGCACAGTAGTATTAACCCTTACCGACGGTAAAAAGGTAGAAGGCACATTACTAGGCGCTGATGAAACGGCTATTAGTATTGAAAGTGAAGTAAAAGACCCCGTTACCAAAAAGAAAGAGGTAAAAACAATTAGTTACCCTTTTGACGAGGTTAAAACAACAGTTGTAACAGTTAAATTTAAATAATAAGCAACCCATT
>JBIPNX010000109.1:0-6570 GCA_044378145.1 Flavobacteriales bacterium
AATAACAGGTTACCCCAGAAAGAGGTGTTTGCCATGCTATCTATAAAAGCAAAGTTTTTGCGTACTTCAAACTCAATACCATAGTTTTGAGCAGATGGTGCGTTTGAGTAGCCAAAACGGCGGCTGCCTGCACCTACGTTCGGCTCGTTTATAAGCTCAATAGGGTTTTTAAATGTTTTGTAGAATACCGATGCTGATACCAATTCGCCACCGGTTGGGTAATATTCATAACGTACATCAAAATTGCCAATAGAGGCGCGTTGCAAGTCGGGGTTACCGGCTACAACAGCATCAAGGTTAAAGTCGTAGAATGCAAATGGGGCAATCTCCCTAAACTCAGGGCGCGATATTGTTTTTGAAGCTGAAAAACGCAGGTTGGTTTTTGCATTTAGCTCGTATGTAAAGTTTAATGATGGTAACCAGTCGTTTTTAGTAGTATTAACTTCTAATGGGTCGCCATTAGAGTTTTTAGAATAAAGACGTTGGGTAAAGTTTTCAAAACGCACACCCCAAACGGTACGGAATTTTTTTGCTATGCGTTGGTCAAACATAATAAAACCGGCATGCAGGGTAGAGTTTGCATCATATGCATCGGTTGGGTTTGTAGCATCGTCTATATAAAAACGGTTGTATACAAAATTATCAGGGCTGAATATTGTATCTAAAGAGCCTTGTTTGTAAGAGTTGTTTAAACCATTGCCCGGTTTAAAAACATAACCGAAAGAACGCGCAGAGAAAGTACGGGTGCGGTATTGGTTAAAACCACCGGCTTTAAAGTTTGTCTCCAGGTTTTTGCCGCTCATAAATTTAAATGGCATACCCAATTCGTATGTACCGCTAAACTGGTCTTCTGCTAACGTAGAGAAGAAACGGCCTGCCTGTTCTAACTGAACCTGGTTACCTATTTGAGCGGTGTAAGCACCGGTTGTGTTTTCAGGGTTTAATAGGTCGTAAGCGCGGGCATACGATACACGGCGGAAGTCGGGCATAATACGTCCTGCATGGCTGTAGCCGGCGGTCCATTTTACACGTAACCCAATTTTAGATGCGTAGTGCTCACCAACCAATTGGTTTGCAATAAGCTGGTTTTGTTGGTACCAGTAAGCGGTATTGCGCACCTGTTGTACGGCAAATGTATCGTTTACGTTGGTTAAACCTGAGCGTAAAACGGCCTGGTCTTCGCTGTTTATTGAGTATATGTTTTTTAAAGCTATTTTGTTATTGTCGCCAATTTTGTAGCCTATGTTTAATAGCACACCGCCAAGTATTTCGTGCTTGTGCATACTATCGTTATAAGTACGTAATAGGGTGTTATTGTCTAACACGTCGTATTGGTTACGTGTAACATTGCTAAAACGGAAACTGTTGTTGTAAGATGCTGCAAAGGCAATACCTAACTGGTTGTTTTCGCCTTCAATTTTCTGGCCTATTGCAAACTGGAACGAGCCGTTAGGCGACGCTGACTTTTGACGCTTTGTAGCCCAGTTATTGGTAAAATCTTTACTCCAGAATAGTTTTGATGAATCTCCTGAAGTTGTTGCAGTTTTATAAGTTTGTGCGTCGGGTATGCTGCCGGGTAATGCACGGGTACCATCGTCAAAGCCTAACCAATCGGTTTTGCCGCCCTGGTAGTAAGCACGGTCTTTAAAAGTGGTAATGGCATTGTAGCTAACGCTGCCACCTATGCTATAAAAATTATCTTCGGGAATGTCGCGGGTAATAACGTTGATAACGCCACCGGCAAAATCTGCAGGCAGGTCGGGTGTGGCTGTTTTGGTAATTACCAGTTTATCTACCATGTTAGATGGGAAGATATCAAAGGCAAAAGCCCTGCGGTCGCTTTCTGTGCTTGGTAGCGGAGCGCCATTTAAAAAGGCAATGTTGTAACGGTCGTTTAGGCCGCGGATAATAGCAAAGCGGTTGTCTTGTATTGATGCACCGCTAACACGTTTCATTACTTCGCTGGTGTTATTATCGGGTGTACGTTTAATAGCGTCGGCCGATATACCATCTGATATGGCAACGGCTTTCTTCTGGTCTATTAGTAAAGATGCTACGCTTTCTTGTTTGTAGTTACCCACCACTTCAACAGGGCCTAAATCGGTAGCCACATCTTCAAGCGATATGTTAAGCGATATAGGCTCGTTGCCGGTCATGGCAACTTCTACCACTTTTTCTTTATACGATAATAGCTTGAATTTGATTTTGTAGTTGCCCGGTGCAAGCCCTATAAGGCTATAGGTACCTTCAAAGTCGGTAGTAACTCCGGTTCCTGAGCTTTCAACAGTAACAACAACGCCAAATAATGGCTCGCCTGTTTTAGCATCGGTAATTTTGCCGTAAACTTTTCCTTTTGCTGCTCCCTGAAATGGGCTGGCGTTTAGGCTAAGAAAACTTAGTAATAGTGCAATTGCAATTGTGAGCGAATACTTTTGCATGTTTTGGGTTTTATTTTACTGCAAAGGTACCCTGCTCTTATTGCCTCGTATTTAAGCCTATGTTAATGCAATGTTAAGTACATTAAATATATGTTAATGCAATGCAAAACTAACTTAATGCAATGTGTTTTTAATGTTATTAAGATGATAATACCCTCACCATTTCAAGCAGTTCCGGATCAATCTCAGGTTGAAGTTTTACAGCCTTTTCTAGTGGGGTAAAAAGCACCTTGTTGTTTACTATGCCTACCATAATATTTTGCTTGCCGGTAAGCAGCGCGTTTACGGCTGCAAACCCCATACGGGTAGCGTTTAGCCTGTCTATAGTGGTTGGCTTTCCGCCGCGTTGCATATGGCCCAAAATACTCACGCGTGTTTCAATCTCGTTAAACTGCTCTTTTACTTTTTGGGCTATGGCATTAGCACCGCCTTCTTCATCGCCCTCGGCAACAACAACAATTTTGCTGCTTTTTTTGCGGTTCCAGCCGTTACGCAGGGTGCTAATCAGTTGGTTAATATCAGTAGGTGTTTCGGGAATAACCAAGGCTTCGGCACCACCGGCAAGCCCGCTGTATAAAGCAATATAACCTGCATCGCGGCCCATTACTTCAATAAAGAAAAGCCTGTCGTGCGAGTCTGCAGTGTCGCGTATTTTATCAATAGCATCAAGGGCAGTGTTAACAGCTGTGTCAAACCCAATGGTATAATCAGTACCGGCAAGGTCGTTATCAATAGTGCCCGGTATGCCAATAAAGGGTATGCCCGAAAATGCCGAAAACTCATTTGCCCCCCTGAATGTTCCATCTCCGCCTACGGCAATAACAGCGTCAATATTGTTCTTCTTAAGATTATCCCAGGCTTTTTGCATGCCTGCGGGTGTGGGGAACTCTTTACTGCGTGATGTTTTTAAAATAGTACCGCCACGCTGGATAATGTTTGATACATCTTTAGCCTGTAATTCAACAATATTATTCTCTATAAGGCCTTGGTATCCATAGCGTATGCCTTTTACTTTAAGTCCTTTAGCTATGGCAGTGCGTACAACAGCGCGTATGCAGGCATTCATGCCCGGGGAGTCTCCGCCCGATGTTAATAGTCCAATAGTTTGTATGCTCATAATAAATAGAACAAAGCCCCTCTTTTTTAGGAGAGGGGCTGTATATTATTAAATTATTCAGGCAATGCTAAAAACGGCATTTTGCTGTGCAGTGCCATACGGCGGGTAATACTACGCCAGAAAAGCCTTTCTATAAAGTTATGCTTGCGCGATATTACTGATAGCACCTCTGCTTTGTGCTTGCGTACAAACTTATCAATGCCTCCGGTAACATCGTTTGTGTCTTCTTCAAAAAAGCTGTGTTTAACTGTACCTAATGCTTTGGTTATACGTGCTTTTTCTTTGTCAAAGCCCCAAATATTAAGCATATCTGTTTCTGCTATATGGTATAGCATTATTTCGGCATTAAAAGTTTTGGCAAAATCAACCAGCGGAGCCAGGGCATCTTTATGTGCATTAGGGTATAAGTCTACCGATAAGGCAATTTTTGATATCCCTTTAAACCTTGAACCTTCCGGTACAGCCAATACAGGCAATTTACTGTGGGCTATTACACCCGAGGTAACGCTACCGAATATCTCATCTAAAACCCCATGTTTACCGCGGGTACCCATAATAATAAGATCTACTTTTTTGGCTTTAGCCTCGGCAATAATGGCATCGTGCGCAAAGCCTGCTACCACGGTAGTTTCTATTTTAACTCCTGGTTGTTCTTTTTGCAAGCTTTCAGTTAGTTTTTTTACCAACCCAATAGAGTCTCTTTTTATTTCAGTACTTAAATCTGTTATCTGTGGTACCTCTGCCATTGCAATGGGTACATGGTAGCTGTGTAATAAAATTACTTTACATTTAGCCTGTGCAGCAATTTGCATTGCGTATTTTGCAGCGTTGTTAGAACACTTAGAAAAGTCGACCGGTACTAATATGGTTTTCATGGTTATTGATTTTATACAAATGTAAAGGTATAAGTTCGGCACAAAAAATGATGTATATCATTTGTACAATAAATTTAACCCAATTATGAGGTTTTTGTTTTTAATATGGTGCTTTTATTTGGCTTTAATCCCCACCGGGGTTTTTGCAGGCAATAATCTTACGCCTTATACCAATAAGGTAATAGATGCCACATCTAATAAACCCATACCATTTGTAAATATTGGTGTGTTGCACAAAGGCATTGGCACCGTTAGCGATGAACAAGGCAATTTTACCCTGGATTTTACCGGGGCTATTATTACTGATACCGTTAAGTTTTCGTGTATTGGTTACGAAGATTTAGTATTTAGCGTTGAGCAGCTGCAATTTCGTACAACGCCTATACCACTTAGACCAAAGCAAACGGTATTATCAACCGTAATAGTTAAACCTAAATTTTATAAAAGCTTAAAACTAGGAGTAATAACCGATACTGATATTGTTACAGGGGGCTTCTCCAGCAACGATTTAGGTAGCGAACTGGCAACAATACTTCCATACAACAAAAAGCAGACTGCCCACCTTAAAAAGGTATACATAAGTGTAGCTGAGTCGGGGTACGACTCTGTGTTCTTTCGTATTAATGTGTATGCCGTTAAAAAAGGCGCCCCTGCCGATAATATTTTAAAACAGCCAATATATGTAACATCGGGCGTAAAACAGGGTGTTATAGAGGTTAATATGGCTGATTATGATATCACCTTTAACCAGCCCATTGCCATTTCAATAGAGTGGCTAAAAGATTTGGGCAAGGGTAACCTCTTCTTCTCATGCAAGCTATTTAAAGGACAGAGCTTTGCACGTAAAACCAGCCAGGCAGGGTGGGAAAAAGCCCCTGTAGGCGTTGGCCTTTGGGCCGATGTTGATTATGAATATAAATAACCATATTTGTGTATGGAAAAATATATACCCTGGTTAATGATAGCCCATATTGCGGGCGGAACATTATCTCTTATTAGCGGCATATTGCCAATGGTTGTTACCAAGGGCAATGATATACACAGGCTGTTTGGCAAAATATTCTTCTTTGGTATGACTGTGGTATTCATTACAGGATTTACCGTTTCGCTTATCAAAAACATCCCGTTTCTTTTTCTTATCAGCATATTCAGCTACTATTTAGTGGCAACAGGCTACAGGTCTTTATACCTAAAAAAGCTTCATCGGGGGCAAAAACCGGCAATAGTAGATTGGTTATTGAATATAGTATCGGGCCTTTTTTTGGCAGGCATGGTAGCATGGGGCATATATCTTATTGTTAAAGGAAGCGGCCAAATGGGTACTGTGAGCCTTGTTTTTGGCCTTGTGGGCACACGTGGTGTTATAAAATCTATTAAGAACTTTACCAAACAGCCCGAAAGTAAAACATTATGGATAGAAGGCCATATCAGCGGTATGGTTGGTGGTTACATTGCCTCAGTAACAGCTTTTTTAGTTATTAATAACGAACATTATATTGGTCTTCCTATGGTTGTAGCATGGTTGCTGCCAACGGTTATGCTTGTTCCGTTTATTGTGTATTGGATTGGCAGGTATAAAAAGCCTGTAAAGAAAAGTTAATGTCAAACCAACAACAGGCTTAGTTGTTACTTGGCATATATAACTAAATTTACCCCATATTAGTTTTTTATGAGCAAAATACGAGTTGCAATTAACGGCTTTGGCCGTATAGGCCGTACCCTTTTTAAAGTACTTGCCGAGCGTGATAATACCGAAGTGGTAGCAATTAACGACCTTACCGACCCTAAAACACTGGCCCACCTGCTTAAGTACGACTCTGTGCACCGAAAAAGCAGTTTAACCATTTCATCAGACGATAAGAATATTATAGTAAACGGAGTTAGCATACCCGTGTATGCCGAAAAAGATGCCGAAGCGTTGCCTTGGGCGGCTTTGGGTATTGATGTTGTTATAGAATCTACGGGCTTATATTTAGATACGGAGAAAGCCCAAAAGCATATAAATGCAGGGGCTAAAAGGGTAATTATATCGGCCCCGCCAAAAGACGAAACCAAGTCGATAGTAATGGGGGTAAACCACCTTACGTTATCGGCTGCCGATACTATTGTTTCCAATGCATCGTGCACCACCAACTGCGCC
>JBIPNX010000110.1:0-6566 GCA_044378145.1 Flavobacteriales bacterium
CTTAGTTTACCGTATGGCGGGCGAAAAAGTTTACTATCTATTACTTCTGATGCCTTTTGTATATTTTCAATATACTCATCCCTACCCGATTTTAACCCGTTAATATGGTTGTAGGTATGGTTGCCAATAGCATGGCCTTCGGCTATTATCCTTTGGTATAATTCAGTGTGTTGGGCTACATTATGCCCAATACAAAAGAACGTTGCCTTGGCATTGTATTGCTTAAGCAAATCAAGGACCCAATCTGTAATACCCGGTTGCGGCCCATCGTCAAACGTAAGGTAGATATCTTTATCAATAGAATTTACAGCCCATAAAAAACCCCTCCCGTATAGCAGTTTAAGCCACGTTGGAGGGGTTATGGTATATAGTTTCATTAGTGCCTAGTTGGCAGGTGCTTTAGGTTGTCCACCTATTTGTTTAGGGGTATCAACCGGGGCTTTTTGGGTATCCTGTTTAGAAATTTGCGCGTTAGGGCCATCAACTCCCCCCATACCGGCTTCTTTCTGCTTAAACATTTTCTCCAGGTAGTTAATACGCTTCATAATCTCCTTGGTACGCAACAGGGTTGAGTTAATAGACTTACGTAACGATGGGCTTAAGCTATTATAATAAGCTAACTCATCGCCGGTAATCTTTTTAAGCCTATCAAGAATATCTTTTGCTTTTTGCTTATCACCTAACTCAAAATACAGGTTGGCAATAGGCAACACAAAATAGTTGTATGGCACTGTGTTATCAGGCATAACTTCTAAGCAACGGTCAAGTAATTTCTTGGCCTGGTCGCGTTTACCTTCTGTTAACAAGGCAGCAGCTAAACGAGAGAAGTTGTTACGGAAGTTCATTGTCATACGCAGGTTGGTCTCGTCAAGGTAAACACTTGGATCGGCCATGTTGCCCCAACGGAATTTCTCAACCAGGTTTTTGTACATAATGTCGGTATTAACCGCACCAATCTGTCCGTCCATAGATTCACGCTCTACCGGAACTATACGGTAAGCAAGGCCTTCCAGTTGGAAGTAAGGCTCTAAACCTAAGTAGCTTTCATCGCCTACTGTAATAGCAAAATATACAGGGCGTTTCCAATTGTTGGTAGCTAAAAGGTCAAGAATCATCATGTCTTTTTTGTAAAGCACACCTTTATCAGAAAGGTCCCATTTAACAGGGGCAATTCTATCAGCAAGATTTGCAGGCACGGTACCGTTAGCTACAACCGCTTGCTTATCAACCGGAATGTAAAGGTGCGAATGTTTAAAGTTGTTATAACCTTGCCCATCAGGAACCTTGTAAAGGTCTTTGCTCATTATTTGTTTCAGGGCAATATTAATGTCTACATAAGTAGAATCGTCTTCCCTGTTATTATCAAGTATAAGTACCGCGTCGCGGGTTCCCTGGCGGTAATAGTCTTCGTCCATTGCAAACGGAACAGCATCTGACAAATAAGCCTTACGTTTAAGCTGGTTAATGTACCAGTCGGTATTCAAAAGGCTTAAGTTAACTACGCGCACATCGGTACGGTAGCCCTCAACCTCTTGTACATACCATAATGGGAAGGTATCATTATCACCATTGGTAAACAGTATTGCATTAGGTGCGCAAGAGTCTAAGTAGTTCTTGGCAAAATCGGCCGATGTATAACGTTTAGAACGGTCGTGGTCGTCCCAGTTTTGGTTAGCCATAACAACAGGAACGGCTAAAAGGCTTAATGATGTAGCTCCAACAGCCGCAAGGTTATGGGCGCTATAGCGGCGTAATAAATCGTAAATACCCAGCACACCAAAGCCAACCCAAATAGCAAATGCATAGAACGAGCCTACATAGGCATAATCCCTTTCACGCGGCTGCACCGGTGTAGGGTTAAGGAATACGTTAATTAATACACCAAGGAATAGTAGCAATAGCAATACTACCCAAGCGGTGTTCTTATCCTTCCTAAAATGGAATATTAAACCCAGTACACCTAATAAGAATGGTAATAAGTAATACTTGTTCTTTCCTTTATTATTGGCAAGGGTTTCCGGTAAATCGCTTTGGTTGCCTAGGCGCATATTATCCAATGGCCCAATGCCCGATATCCAGTTACCTTCTAACGGGCCGCTTAAGCCTTGTATATCGTTTTGGCGGCCGGCAAAGTTCCACATAAAGTAGCGCCACCACATCCAGCCCATCTGGTAGTTAACCATAAAGCCAATGTTTTGGCCAAACGATGGTTTTTTGCTTTTTGCGCCCGGCGGCATATCAATCCAGTTCATATACGAGCTGGCATGCTCTGCGCTCCACATACGTGGTAAAACGGTGCAGTAGCTCTTATCAAAATTAGGAACAGAGTTTTTAGCATCGTCGGCAATGCTGTATTTCTTGTTTTTCTCGTCTTTAAAATATACCGGAGTACCGTCTTTGTAACGGTCTTTTTTATCTAATGGGGCGTTGTAGTACTGGCCGTAGAACAATGGGCGTTGGCCGTATTGGTCGCGGTTGATGTACGATAGCATTGAGAACACGTTAGACGGGTCGTTCTCGTTCATTGGGGTTTTAGCGTTAGAACGGATAAGGATTACCGCGTACGACGAGTAACCTATCATAATAACCGTTAACGACAGGATGATGGTATTCCACATAACCAAACCTTTGCGTTTGGTATATATCAAACCAAACACTAATAAGCCGGTTAAGAATAGTAAGTAGAATATTAAACCTGAGTTAAATGGCAGGTGTAAACCGTTTACAAAGCCTTTTTCAAACTTGCTGGCTAATACTATAAAGCCCGGGATAATACCGTACTGTACAAACATAAGGCCTAAGAAGCCTACAATACCCGCTACTATAAAACCTTTGCGGGTAGTAACTTTATACTTACGGAAATAATAGATGTAAGCAATAGCAGGGATACATAGTAAGTTAAGTAAATGGACACCAATTGCAATACCTACCACGTAGGCTATAAGCACAAGGTAACGGTCGGCACGGGCATCACCTTCGGCAACACGCTCATCCCATTTCATAATTAACCACACGGTAAGGGCGGTAAACATAGACGATGTGGCGTAAACCTCGCCTTCTACGGCCGAGAACCAAAAGGTATCAGAGAAGGTATAGCACAATGCGCCTACCAAACCTGCACCCATAATGGCAAATATATTGCCCTGGCTAAGCTGTTCTTTGTTTCCTTCGGTATATAACTTCTTGGCCATTGCGGTAATGGTCCAGAACAGGAATAAAATAGTAAAACCGCTGCAAATACCTGATAAGGCATTAACCATACGGGCATAGCTAGCAGGGTCGGCGCTGTTACCAAACAAAGTAGCAACACGCCCCATAAGCATAAACATAGGTGCTCCCGGAGGGTGGCCTACTTCCAGCTTTAATGCAGCCGATATAAATTCCCCACAGTCCCAAAAGCTGCCTGTAGGTTCCATTGTAACAAGATACACGGTGGTAGCAATAGCAAAAGCCAGCCAGCCGAAAATGTTGTTTAAAAGTTTGTAGTTGTTCATTCTACCTGGTTTATCCAATTAAGTTAAGTTGCGAATTTAGAAAAATAACGTTTTAGTAGGTGTTTTATTTTATCACGATAACATGTTAATAGCTAACTATAAAGATATAGCCTTAAAATAGTTACTTTTGCCTTATACCCTATGAAACCCGATTTTACCAACATACCCCTAACCATAAAGCCCGCCAAGCAAGGCAAAGTAAAAGCCAAAACATGGCAGGGCAACGAAGATATTGAGCAGAAAAACACCTACTCTGCCGCCGACCTTAAAGGCTTAAAACACCTGAGTTATACTGCAGGGCTTACCCCCTACCTGCGTGGCCCTTATGCCAGTATGTATGCTGTGCGCCCGTGGACTATACGCCAGTATGCAGGTTTTTCTACGGCTGAAGAAAGCAACAATTTTTACCGTAAAAACCTGGCTGCTGGCCAAAAAGGCTTGTCTGTAGCGTTTGATTTGGCTACCCACCGCGGTTACGATAGCGACCATGAGCGTGTGGTTGGCGATGTGGGCAAAGCGGGCGTAGCTATTGACAGTGTAGAGGATATGAAGATACTGTTTGACAGTATTCCCTTGGATGAAATGTCGGTATCTATGACCATGAATGGTGCGGTATTGCCCATTATGGCCTTTTATATAGTAGCAGCGCAAGAGCAGGGCGTATCGTTAGATAAGCTTAGCGGCACCATTCAGAATGATATTCTGAAAGAGTTTATGGTACGTAATACCTACATATATCCACCTGCAGCATCTATGCGCATTGTGGGCGATATATTTAAGTACGCATCAGAAAAAATGCCCAAGTTTAACTCAATCAGTATATCGGGTTACCATATACACGAAGCCGGTGCAGGCGCTGACATTGAACTGGCTTATACCCTTGCCGATGGCTTAGAATACTTGCGTACCGGTATTGAAGCAGGTTTGGATATTGACGACTTTGCTCCTCGCCTATCGTTCTTCTGGGGCATAGGAATGAACCACTTTATGGAGGTGGCCAAGATGCGTGCAGGTCGCTTGCTATGGGCAAAAATTGTAAAACAGTTCAACCCTAAGAATGAAAAATCGATGGCGCTGCGTACGCACTGCCAAACATCGGGCTGGAGTTTAACACGCCAAGACCCTTATAATAATGTGGTACGTACCTGTATTGAGGCTATGTCTGCCGCTTTGGGTGGCACACAATCGTTGCACACCAACTCGTTAGACGAGGCCATTGCCCTGCCTACCGACTTCTCGGCACGTATAGCCCGTAACACCCAATTATACCTACAGGAAGAAACCAATATTACCCGTGCGGTAGACCCCTATGCAGGCTCCTATTATGTAGAATGGCTTACCAACCAACTGGTAGAAAAGGCCTGGACTTTGATTGAGGAAGTGGAAAAACTGGGTGGCATGACCAAGGCTATAGAATCAGGCTTTCCTAAAATGAAGATTGAGGAAGCCGCTGCCCGCCGCCAGGCTAAGATTGATGGTGGCCGTGATATTATAGTTGGTGTTAATGAGTTTAAGCTGGAGAAAGAAGAGCCTATGGCTATTTTGGAAGTTGACAACCAAAAGGTTCGCAAATCTCAAATAGAGCGTTTAAATAAAACCAAGAAAGCGCGTGATAATAAGGCGGTTGAAAAGGCCCTTGCAGCTATTACCAAGTGTGCAGAAACAGGCAAGGGCAACCTGCTTGAACTGGCTGTTGACGCTGCCGCAAAACGTGCTACATTAGGAGAAATATCTACCGCCTGCGAAAAAGAGTTTGGCCGCTATAAAGCAGTTATCCGTTCTATTTCAGGTGTATATTCGTCAGAAATGCCAAACAATACAGATTTTGCCAAGGCTTTAAAATTGACCGCAGCATTTGCTAAAGCTAATGGACGCCGCCCTCGTATCCTTGTTGTAAAAATGGGACAAGATGGCCACGACCGTGGTGCAAAGGTTATATCTACAGGCTTCGCCGATATGGGCTTTGATGTGGATATTGGACCACTATTCCAAACCCCTGCAGAGGCTGCCAAACAAGCTATAGAGAATGATGTTCATATAGTAGGAGTATCGTCGTTGGCTGCAGGGCATAAAACCCTTATCCCCCAGCTTATTGCCGAGCTTAAAAACTATGGCAGGGAAGATATTTTGGTAGTTGCCGGTGGAGTTATACCCGAGCAGGATTTTGACTACTTATATAAAGAAGGCGTAGCCTTAATATTTGGCCCGGGCACCGAATTACCTAAAGCGGCTATTGAGGTATTGGAGAAACTAAAGTAATATGAAACTTATAGTAGGTTTATTCGCATTGTTGCTTACACAGTTTGCATACGCGCAAACTACCAGCATTGCTTTTGAAACTACCGACTATAAATTTGGTACTGTTAAAGAGGGAAAGGTTATAACCTATTCGTACAAATTTAAGAATACGGGCACAGCCAACCTTAAAATAACTAGCGTAGATGCCTCGTGCGATTGTATGGTGCCAACCCTACCCATAGCGCCTATCAAGCCGGGAGAAACCGGTGTTATAAAGGTTGTATTTAATACCGCAGGGCAGGGAAAAGCCAAACGGCCATCGTCAAAATCAATAACCATTACGGCTAATACAATACCGGCAAAAACAAGCCTGTATATGCAGGGCTATGTTCTACCTAAGCGGTAATAAAAAGAGCGACCTAAGCCGCTCTGTAAATTTTATCTCTTATCTGATAACCGATTAATATTTCTCTATCGCTGTCCTAAAATCCTCTATGGTAATAGGCTTAACAATATAATCACTAACATCAGAAATAGCCTGTGCTTTAACCTGGTCTTTTTCTGATACCGATGAGCTAACAAGGTATACGGTAATTTTCTTAGGTAGGTTAGGCTTTATTTTAGTGTAGTAATCAAGAAACTCCCAACCATCCATGTACGGCATGTTGATGTCAAGGAAAATGATATCGGGTAGTTCTTCTTTTTTAGAAATGTTATCCTGTAAAAATTCAAATACTTCTTCCCCGTCTGAGAAAATCAGGATCTTCTTCACAATGTTTGCAGCCTTAATGGTGCGTGTTACCGAAAACTGGTATACCTCATCATCGTCTACAA
>JBIPNX010000111.1:0-6554 GCA_044378145.1 Flavobacteriales bacterium
TCGGGTTAGTGGGCAAATAGGATAGTTAATAATTAACAGATAAAGAGATATAGAATACTTTATATTTGATAGATGATGATAACAGACGAAAGAAAGAACCATTGGGAGAATGTATACAGCACCAAGCAGCCGCACGAGGTTAGCTGGACACAGGAAGTACCAACTACATCCCTTAACCTGATACGCAGCTTTGCCATTGATAAATCAGCCGGTATAATTGATATTGGCGGAGGAGATAGCAACCTGGTAGATTTTTTATTAGACGAGGGCTATACTAATATTTCGGTACTTGATATATCGGTCGAAGCGCTGGAAAGGGCAAAGAAACGCTTAGGTGCTAAAGCCGATAGTGTAAAATGGATAGAGAGCGATATAACTGAATTTAAGCCCACAGAGCAATACGCAGTGTGGCACGATAGGGCTGCTTTTCATTTCCTTACCACTCCGGAACAAATTGCCAACTATGTTGATACGGCTGCTAAAGCGGTTACAGGCTATCTTGCTATAGGCACTTTCTCTGAAAACGGCCCAAAACGCTGCAGCGGATTAGACATTACCCAGTATAACGAGGAAAAGCTGGAAAGCACATTTTCTGCAGGCTTTGAGAAAATAGAGTGCCTAACCGAAGACCATACTACCCCATTTAATACTACCCAAAATTTTATATTTTGCAGCTTTAAAAAACGCTAAAACCATGGCAAAAGGAACAAAAGAAGATCCCTGGAAACTGAAAACCCCTCCGGGAACATCGGAATACGAAATGTACAAGGACACCAAAGACGGTAAAGACATTATTGTGTGTACCGTGGGTAAAACTGTCCTGCATTACGATTACAAGGCATTGGCCGACCTGCACGCTATGCTTAAAAAGCACGGCGACTGGATGGAGCTTGGCGGTGCCGACGAACAAAAGCCAACTAAAGAAGGCACAGTTGAAGCCTGGGGCCGCAGCGAGAGCAACCCTATGGGTGGCTGGTACGGCTTAAAGAAAGGGCTTCGTGGTCGCTTTGGGGTGTACATTCCACCTTTGATGGAAGAACTGGGCCTTGCTGAATTAGAGCATAACCCGAAAAATAACCGGATGAAGGCGAAATAATAATTCATAATTCATAATTCATAATTCATTGCAAATTAACCAGTTAGTTAATTTGCAAAAAATGCTGTATTTTTGCACCGCATTAATTATAATTTGTGATGAAAGATTTATTTGACAAAGTAAAAGCCAATATGGGCCCGCTGGGCATGCATGCTAAAGAAGCCCACCATTACTATACCTTCCCAAAACTATCGGGCGAAATAGGCCCACGCATGATGTTCCGCGGCAAAGAAAAGCTGAACTGGAGCCTTAACAACTACCTTGGTTTAGCTAACCACCCGGAAGTTCGCGCGGTTGATGCCGAAGCTGCTGCCCAATACGGTATGGGTTACCCTATGGGCGCCCGTATGATGAGTGGCAACACCGATTACCACGAGCAATTTGAGCGCGAAATAGCTGAGTTTTGCCATAAAGAAGATGCCATACTTGTTAATTTCGGTTACCAGGCTATGGTTTCGGCTATTGATGCCCTGGTAGACCGCCACGATGTTATTGTTTACGACTCTGAAAGCCACGCCTGTATTATAGACGGTGTGCGCCTGCACATGGGCAAACGCTTTGTTTTTCCTCATAATGATATTGCCAACTGCGAGAAGCAACTGGAACGCGCTACTAAAATTGTTGAAGAAACAGGCGGCGCCATACTTGTTATTACCGAAGGTGTTTTTGGTATGCGCGGCGACCAGGGCAAACTAAAAGAGATTGTTGAACTGAAAAAGAAATTCCAGTTCCGTTTATTGGTTGATGATGCCCACGGCATTGGTACTATGGGTAAAACCGGTGCAGGTACCGGCGAAGAACAAGGTGTACAAGACCAGATAGATGTTTACTTTGGCACGTTTGCCAAATCGTTTGCCGGTGTTGGTGGCTTCTTAGCTTCTGATAAAGGTATTATCGATTACTTCCGTTACAATATGCGCAGCCAGATATACGCTAAAGCCCTGCCAATGCCTATGGTTATTGGCGCCTTAAAGCGTTTGGATATGATGCGTAAGCACCCTGAATTGAAAGATAAACTGTGGACTATTGTTAACGCACTACAAGGTGGATTGAAAGAGGCCGGTTTCAACATTGGCGATACATCATCTCCTGTTACGCCTGTTTACTTAAACGGTACCATTCCAGAGGCTACCAACCTTATTTACGACCTGCGCGAGAACTACGGTGTATTCTGTTCTATGGTAGTTTACCCTGTTATTCCAAAGGGTATGATTATCCTGCGCCTTATACCAACCGCGGTGCATACGCTGGAAGATGTAACATTTACCATTGAAGCTTTCAAGGCTATCCGCACCAAATTAACCAGCGGTGAGTACCAGACAGAAAGTATATTAGCTGTATAGCACAGCTTAAAATAATAGTGGAAAGCCCTGATGATAAGTCGGGGCTTTTTTATTTTCGCACCAGTTCTATAAACCACTCTGTACCCATGCGACGGTCAATGCTGTTGCGGCAAGCCTCGTAAATACTGTAGTCAAAATAGGAGTCAAAATACGTTTTGTACTCCTCTGCAGTTCCACCAAAAGGCGGATGGTCTTCATTCATTGGCGCATTAAACAATACACCCGCCAACTTACCGCCCGGTTTAATAATAGCAGCCATCTGCTTTGCATAATCAGCACGTAACGTTGGGCTAATGGCACAGAAAAAAGTCTGTTCAATCACCAAATTATATTGGCCTTTATGCTCAAAGAAATCGCCTTGAATAGCCTGGCTGTCAGGAAAACCATCGGCACGGCTTTTTAGGTTTTCCAAAGGCTCTTTTGCAAGGTCTATAACGTGGGTATTAGTAAAGCCTAAAGCCCATAAATACTCAGCTTCGTGAGAATTACCTGCACCGGGTATTAGTATTTTTAACGATTTATCTGTAAGTCCGTCAATGTATTCTTTCAACGGGGTTGAGGGGGCTCCTAAGTCCCACGCATCAGCACCTTCGCGGTAGCGGCTGCTCCAAAAATCTTCATTCAAATCAATCATATGCAAATATGCCTATTATTTACGTTACTATAAACACCCTATATTTACCCCACTTTGATAATAGCCCTGCCCATACTCTATGCTACGCTTTTTATATGGCTTATCAGTCGTATAAAATTCTTCCGTAATAGTGGGCTAAGCTTTAAAACCATACTGCTTTTATTTACACTTAAACTGATTGCAGGCACGGGGCTTACCATGGTGTACACCTACTTTTACACCGACCGTTCAACATCGGACATCTACAAATATTTTGATGATGGCAAGGTTATCTACAAGGTGATTAAAGAAAGCCCTACCGACTATGCAAAGCTGGTAACAGGCATTGGGGCTAATGATCCTAAACTCGACCATTATCTTGATAGCACCAGAAACTGGCATGAACAATCGGGCGAATGGTTGAATTTAATCAAGGTAAAAAACTTCAATTACTTCAACTCTAACCGCCTGGTAACACGCTTTAACGCGGTGGTAATGATATTTTCGCAAGGGAATATTTATGTGCACGTAGTATTTATGTGCTTCCTCGGGTTGATAGGTGGCATCGCCTTATACAGGGCCTTAGTGCAGTTTTATCAGAAGAAAGAAAAGCTATTGATCTTAGTGATATTCTTATTGCCGGGAGTTATATTCTGGCAAAGTGGTGTGCTTAAAGAAGGCCTTTTAATATTCTTTACAGGGGTATTTATCTACAACTTTTTTGCAGTATTTGATAAGCCTAAGCCCTGGTTAAATGCGGTTGTAGCAATCATCGCCCTGCTGTTTATTATCCTTTGTAAATACTATGTAGCCATTGCCATGGCACCGGGTATTATAGCCTATAAATGGTGGGCATTAACAGGTAAAAAAAATGCAGGATATAAGTTTGCCTATACCTTTATAGCCATGATGGTTGGCATGGTAGTAATTCTCTATGCGGCACCACAATACAACCCATTAAACACCTTGTGTGACAAGCGCGATGAGTCTATCAAATCAGCCATATTTGGCGAGGCTAAAGAGTTGCTTTTTACCGATAAGGTTGCCACCTACCCTGCTGAAGTAGCAGGTAAAATACCCGAAGTAATTAAGCTAAGTTTTATAGAGCCGATGAAGGTTACCAAACAGCCTTTTATATTGATGGCTACACTGGAAAACCTGTTTGTATTGGCATTACTACTGCTATTTGTTATATATGCCAAACGTACAATAGAATCACCTGCAGTATTTTGGTTTCTTATTTCGTATTCGCTGATAATGCTATTTATTATCGGCTTTACAACCCCTGTAAGCGGCGGGCTGGTTCGTTATAAAACTGCCGCCATACCATTCTTCTTAATGGCATTGCTTATGCTGAGTAAGCCTATCAAAACAAAGTATTTCAATTCTGAAATTGATTTAAAACAAAACCCTGATTATTAAGTTATATAGTTAGAAAATGGTACGGTATTAGCTCTTGAAAACCTATAACTTATAACTCATAACTAATATTAGTACCTTTGCACCCTAATTATGGCAAACAAAATTGTTGATGTAAAAGGCATAGCCTGCGGCGCCGAGGGATTATTTTTAATCTCGGGTCCATGTGTTATAGAGAGCGATGATATAATGCTCCGCACGGCAGAAAAGCTAAAAGAAGTATCGGTGCGCCTTGGCCTGCCGTTGATTTATAAATCATCATTCCAAAAAGATAACCGCAGCAGCGCTAAGTATTACGATGGGCCGGGCTTAGATAAAGGGTTGGAGGTTTTAGCCCGCATTAAACGTGAGTTTGATCTACCAATATTATCAGACATTCACTACCCTGAACAAGCAGCCCCTGCTGCAGAAGTATTGGACATTATCCAGATACCGGCCTACTTATGTATGCAAACTACACTGGTAGTTGCAGCAGCTAAAACAGGTAAGGTTATCAACCTTAAACACGGCCAGTTTTTAGCCCCTGAAAATATGGCTAAACCTGCTCAAAAATGTGTGGAGGCGGGCAATGATAACATTATACTTACTGAACGTGGCTACACTTTTGGTTATAACGATTTAATTGTTGACCCACGCAGCTTTTACCACCTACGCCAAACAGGCTACCCGGTAGTTTTTGATATTACCCATGCCATTCGCAAATACGGCATACCCAGCGCAGACCCTAACGGTGGCGCCCGTGAGTTTTTACCAACCATTGCCCGTGCAGGAGTAGCCGCCGGTGTTGATGGCATTTTTATAGAAGCCCACCCAAACCCTGCCGAAGCCCTTTGCGATGCTGCCAGTCAGTATAAATTAGACGAACTGGAAGAGTTTTTAAAACCTTTGATTGAACTTTACCATATAACAAGGAAATACCCAACAGCGTAGATCCCTCCCAACAAGAAACAGAACATGGAACTATACTTAGATTCAGTAGACTTTAAAGAAATTGAAGCCGGTTTTAAACTGGGCTTTTTAACAGGCTTAACCACCACGCCTACCTTTATGCACCGCCACGGTATTACCGATATTGACGGAGCAATAGTAAAACTATCGGGCATGGTGCCTATCCTTCAGGTTGAGGCCTTAGGCGATACACCGGAAGAGATTCTGAAAGAGGCTGAGCGCTTGTTGGCTTTAGGCTTAGACAAGAACAAAACCGTATTTAAAATACCTGTATCAAACGTTGGAGTAGCTGCTTGTAAAGTGCTGCGCGATAAAGGCCTTATGGTGAACATCCACTTAGTGTACACCCTTAACCAGGCGTATATGGCTATGGCTGCAGGTGCAACGTATGTATGTCCGCTTGTAGGCCGTTTGCAGGACGAAGGCCATGATGCCCTTGCCCTTGTAGAGCAGTGCGTAGATGTGGTTGAACGCTATGGCTACGATACAAAGGTTATGTTCTCGTCGGTACGCCATGCAGAGCACGTACGCAACGCATTAAATATTGGTGTGCATACTATTACCGCCCCGTGGGGAGTAATGCAAAAGCTAACAAGCAACAACTTCACTACCCTAGGTACCGACCAGTTTGTAGAGCATACCAAACTTATGACAGTTAAGGTGCGAGAGATTATCCGTCCTGAGAACCCTGTGGTAAAAGACAACAACACCGTGCTTGATGCTATTGTACAAATGAACGAGAGCCGCCTTGGTGCGGTTGCCGTAGTTGATGATAAAGGCAACCTGAAAGGTGTATTTACCGATGGCGACCTGCGCCGTAACCTTAAAGAAAAAGGCAAAGCCTTTACCGATAGCACCATGGGCGAACTTAGCTTTAACGAGCCATTAACCGTTAGCGCCTCTGCACTGTTATACGATGCTGTTAAAATCTTCAAAGAAAAGCAGATTGATAACATTGTAGTGCTAGATAACAACGCCCCTATTGGTATGCTTGATATACAAGACCTGATAAAAATGGGCCTTATAGGCTAACACTATAAAACTCTCCCTTTAAAAGGGAGTACCTCGCATAGCGAGGGGAGGGATTTTTCAAAAAAGGCTGCCAATTGGTGGCCTTTTTATTTAGATTCATACT
>JBIPNX010000112.1:0-6545 GCA_044378145.1 Flavobacteriales bacterium
GCCAGTAGCGTAAGATGCTGTATAAGCTATAGTTGCCCCCGGTGTTATAGCTACTGTTGATGTAGGAGTAGCACAATATTGTGCATTTAAACTGACAGGCAAAAAAGCTATTAAGAATAATGTTACTGAGAATAAAAGTTTTTTCATAACAGTTGTAATTAATTGGTAGTCAAAAATATTGTATCAACTAGGTACCAAATAGTTTAAAATTTATTACAAACCTACCAGAACCAAAAAATGAGGCTTATGCCCTATGGCCCTGTATGATTTGCCAATCTAAAAAATACCTACTATATAGTATTTAAAGGCGTTTTAATTATTATAAGTCATATATTTTTAAATAGTGTAAGTAAGAAATAGCTGGTGTAATTTTAAGATACCGGTAATATTAAACATAACTCAATCAGAATCTTACATATCGCAATTCTTTAACCAAGTCAAATTTTTAAATGTTATAAACAATAATAATTAACAAAGTAATGTATTTTTTCGATAAAATACAATAGGGTTAATCCCTTATTCTGTATGAATATAATAATTTAATTATCAATACTTTACTAATATTTACATGTTATGAAAATTTTAAAAAATCATCGTAAAAACAAAAAAACACATCGATATAATTAATTTAATGAAAATAAAATCCTCATCCATCTCAATCGTAAAATAGAGGCTAACCCCGACCAACTGACATCAAAAGAAGTTTCTAAAACCTGTAAAGAGATGAATGTGAAGATAATCCTTGTTAATGGTAGGATTTATTATGGTAGTGAATGGATATTCCGTTCAAACTGACCACCTTTTTCCGCGTCAAATTGACCACCTGTTTTCAGGTGATGATTTATTTGAAAATGGCCCTTAATATTTAATGTCAAGAGGCTAAAATAACTGATATTAAGCCGGATGTTATAAACTAAATTTCTACCCAAGATAAGCAGTTGTATAAAAAGCTTGATCTTTCTAGTAGTTAGCTACTTAAAATCAAGCAGAACCGTCACCTATGCTCCCATGTATAATGGCGGTTTTTGTTTTTGCATTATTAACTCTATACGATTAGTTTTGCTTTGTAGTAATTAGTTTGTTGTTCTAAATGCAGTTGCACAATTATGCAACTATATAAAATCGCTTAAACGATGCATTTATTTGTTTACAATACATACTCTGTTGCTTTATACTAATGCGGATAGTTAACTATCAGCCAATAACAAAAAGAAAAAACTACTTGTAGGTTTATTTTAATACTAACTTATTGGTAATAAACTTCTTTATAGTTACATAAACAAAACTATACAAGCGTATACGGCCGTAAACGTAGTTGTTTTTGTAATGGCTAATGGTTTTCATAGCATAGTGCAATAAACGCAATACAAGCTAAATTAATACGTCTTTCTAATTATATTTATTGGGTGCATTTTCATCTGGATATTTGTTAACTCGAAAGTAGCCAGTTTAGTTTTGTAGTTATCATTAAAGTAAATTTCAAAAGGCTTCTTTTTGTTATTTGCTATGTAGTATACCAAAATACCTTTAATAACTATTTTCCAAGACACGGACATGTCTGCATCATTAATATGTTCTTGCAGGTCGTTTAGCTCATCATAAAAACCAAAACAAAACTGAACCATTTTGTGCTTGTTGAAGTACTCTTTAACATCATGTAGAGTGCCATTTACAATAAAGTTATCGTAGCCTTTTTCTATTCTATCATTACGTTCTTGTACTCTACACAAATCAGAACAAAATTTAGCATCGTTTCTTTGTGCCTCTTTAAAACATTTACATCGCAAACACATGATTTTAGTGAGTTTTGCATTATACTTTAACTTCTTTTTGTTGGTTTTTTCCATTTTTAATTACGGTTATTTTACGGCTAAATACACTTGCATTTCGGTTGTTTTACGCTTATTAACGTCTTGTTTTACGGTTATTTTCTCATAGTAACATGTTCTTGTTTACCGGGTTGCTATTAAAAAATTAAGTATCGTTGTAAAATTAAGTATTTTTTATTACCTTTGAAGTATAAAACATATTATATACCGCATAGAAAATATAAAATGAAGATTGAGACCTTGTTAAAGGATATGATGCAGCATATAGCTACGGCTGATTTTGGCGAATACTTTCAGCAGTACACCCAGCTATCTAAAAAGCATTTTAAGTTGGCCGATTTGGATATTTCGCCCCGTGAATTTTATTTGTGGAAAAGCAAAGGCCTTTCGCCCTTAGCTGACAAAAACACTGTAGAAGAGGATAAGCGAGAGTGGGTAAGACTTGATTTTACCCAATACATCTGGCTTATGATGGTAAAAACCTTGCGCGGGTTTGGTTATTCTTTCGAAAATATTAAGCAATGCAAGGATTCGTTATTCAAACAGACCGAGCTGTCTGTTAATGCCAATACCGGCAAGGACAACACAGCTGTTATTGATAACCTATACCAGTACTTTGCAAAAGATACCCTGCCCAAAGAATTAAAGGGTATAATGCATGCCGTTATTGCCAGCCCGGAATTTCAAACCCAAGTGGAGGGCTTGTTTACAAAACAGCGCCCTATGCTGGAGATCATCATTTTTGAAGCTATCACACATAAGAACACGGAGGTTGGGGTAGGTTTTTTTGAAAACGGAGAGTGTCAGCCATTTAACTGGGATATGTTTTTAAACATCGAACAGTGGCAGGAGTCAATCAGCAAGGAGGATGTAATCAGGTCTACCATGCGTAGGCCGCATATTTACATATCTATCACTAAATATATAGCTGACTTTATAGTTGCCGATGAAAAAACAGGCGGTGAATTATCCTGCGTAATACTATCCGCAAGCGAACAGGAGCTGCTTCGCCAGTTTCGCAGCAATGAGTACAAAACCATTACGATAAACTACGACAAGGGCATGAATACCAAAATTATAAAAACCGAAAAAGAGAAACGGGTAAAAGAAGCCGAGATAGCTAACTATATACAAAATATAATTTTTGCGCCGCATAGCAAAACTACATTTACCAAGACCAACAACGGCGATTTGATTATCAATTCAGTAAAGACGAAGAAACTGAATAAATAAAGACCCACAATAAAAAATGAAACTGCATAAAACAGAACATACGGAACGAATTAGGCTTTATTACTGCACAGCACAGAATAAGGCAAAGCGTCCATTTAAATGTCTACCAACAACCAGTTAAAGAAAAAGAAAAGATTAAGCACCGAAGAACTTAAAAAATGTAAAGGCTTTGAAGAGTATACCCAGGAACAAGCCGAGCAAGCGATTTATACACTAGAAACACTGTCTATACTGTATTACGAGTTATTTATTGAACAACAACTAAAAGAATCACACCATGGCAAAATTAAGCAATAGCCACCAGGGCGAACTATTAAACCAATTTGCCAAAGGCAAGAGCACAGCGCATGTTGACTTAGGTATTCAAAACTGTGTAATATATACCCGGGTTAGCTCTAAAGAGCAAATGGATACCAACCAGAGCCTGGAATGGCAAAAAAAGTATTGCATTGAATATGCACTTAAGCATAATCTACAGATTAACGGGTACTTTGGGGGGACTTATGAAAGTGCCAAAAGCGATGAAAGGAAAGAGTTTAATCGGATGCTGAAGTTTGTTAAAGCCAGTAAAGAGAAAATATCGTTTATCCTAGTGTATAGCCTGGACCGTTTTAGCCGCACTGGCGACAGTGCAATTTATATTGCGGGGGAACTTAAAAAAATAGGTATTGCTATTATGGCGGTTACACAACCTATAGATACCAACTCGCATGCAGGAGCATTACAGCAAAACATTCAATTCATCTTTAGCAAGTATGATAATGACCTGCGCAGGCAAAAAACGGTTGATGGTATGCGGGAAAAACTACTCAGGGGAGAATGGATAGGACCGGCACCTACCGGCTATACTTTTTTAAAAGGGCAGGCTACCCAAACTATTGTGATAAATGAAAAAGGGGAACTAATAAAACAGGCCTTTGAATGGAGAGCCAATGGGATGACCTACGAACAAATTATAGGTAAACTTGAACCGTTAGGCTTAAAATTGCCTAAACAAACCCTAACCGACATCTTCAGGAACATTTTTTATTGCGGATACATATCGCATAATTTACTTAATGGCGAGGTTATTCAGGGAAAACATCCCGCTTTGATAGACGAAGACTTATTTCTTCGTGCCAATCAACTTAAGAAAACGGATGGCTTTAAATCTAATAAGGCTAATGACAACCTACCCCTTAAAGTATTTTTAAGAGATGGAGAGAGCGGTATACCATTTACCGGCTATGTTTCCAAAAAGAGAGGTCTTTACTACTACAAAGTAAACAAGCCCGGTATCAGGATTAACAGGAGCGCCAAGAGCATGCACCTGAAATTTAAAGAGCTACTGAGCAGTTATACAATTAACCCAAAATTCATAGCCCCGTTGGAGAAGCAACTGATGTATACCTGGGAAAACCTATCGGAAAGCCATTCCAGTGAAAAAAAGGCACTCTCTTTAAAGCTAAAAGAGCTGGAAGAAGAATTTTACGCCCTGCGAAAACGCCATGCTCTCGGCACAGTAGACTTAGCTATATACCACGAGTTCTCTGCTGAGATAAGCCAAAGGAAAGAAGCGTTATTACGAGAACAAGAAAAACTCGACCAAAGAATATCGAACCCTAAAGAATTGATTCATTTTGCTTGTCAACTATCTGCAAATCTCGCGATTACATGGGATTCCGGCGATTTTTACCAAAAGCAGAAACTGCAAAATACCATCTTCCCCGAAGGATTAGCCTATGATGCACATTTGAACAATTATCGAACTCCTAAAGTGAATGCTGTAATTTCTTGTATTGCCCTATTAGCAAAGAGTCTGGAGAAAAATAAAAGCCGAACTTTTCAAAAAACTCTTGAAAAGTCCGGCTCTGTACCCAGGACGGGACTTGAACCCGTACGTCCTCGACGGACACAGGATTTTAAGTCCTGCGTGTCTACCAATTCCACCACCCGGGCGAATAATTTGGTGTTAAAAAACAAACCCTCTTTATAAGAGGGCTGGTTGTGAGCGAAAGACGAGATTCGAACTCGCGACCCCCACCTTGGCAAGGTGGTGCTCTACCAACTGAGCTACTTTCGCTTGAAAGTGGGCTGCAAAAGTACACAAAATTTTAAAAGAGCAAAATCTTAAGCGAATTTTTTTTGCTTAACCTACTTTTTCGGCAAACTTTTCCAGTGTTTTTTCGGCGGTAAGGTGCTTAAGTGCGTCGGGTACAACACAGCTGTTATCGCCATAATCAACCTCTATTTTGCCAAGCTTGCCCGCAATTTCAACCGCACGGCTGTTTAGCCATTTGCTATGGCTGCCAATAGCCATAAGGGCTGTATTCATGGCGTCTTTTACAAAATTTTCCTCGGCCAGCAGGTTTTTCTCAATCATCTCCAGGTAAGGCTCAAAATACTCGTCGGGTAACACGGTGTTAGTTTTGCAAATAGCAACAATGCCAAGGTAACCACAGCGGCGCAGGTTGTCGTTAGGGCTTTGTGCCCAGTCTTCAGATAATTCAATTAAAAAAGGCACTTGCGGTAATAATGATGTACCTATAGAATGCGATATCAGCCACCAGTTGTTGCCCATAATCCATTCTTCAAGCTGGTTACGGGTAATTTTTGCCGGGTCGGCAGCCAAAACGGCTAATGTGCGGGTATCGTAATACGGCTCGTTCCACAGCTCTAATGCAAGGGCGTGGTCTTTACCAATTTTTTTAGCAAATGTTTTAAGTTTGGTTAAGCCCAGGCCAAATGTTTTAACCCCGTTACGCTCGCCGGCACGTATGCCACGCTCGTCCCTATTGTCTTCCAACCACTGCAATACCTCTTTCTTTGTCATGCTGCTTTTTCTTAATTGGGGTAAAAATATAGAAAGGGAGTTAATATTTATCACATAGTTGATAACTATGGCATGGCGGCATCCTCTAAGATGCTTATTATCAATAATCCCTAATTGTGTTATGCCTTAAAGGTGGTTTTGAAATAGCGTATGTATTTGCGCTTTAAGGCGTTTAACATCAGATTTAGCTAAAATTTAATGGGAAAATTTGGCTAAAGGTGTTATATTTGCTTTCTAATTGGGTATTGAGTATGAAAAAATTACTTCTTATAGCAGCTGTATTGTTAGGCCTTATGCCTTTGCAAGCACAGCGTTTCAGGGGGCTTATGTCGTTAGAGGCAAGGTTGGGCGTTGGTACGTCTAACACCCTTTCTGAGCTTGGGGGCGCTAACCGCATTGGTACGCACTTTTACCGCGACTATGAAATTGTGATGACACGCCCTGCGTTTCATTTTGGTGTTCGTTATTATATTCCCGACTCTCGCTGGGCAGGCACATTCAACATTGTGTATGCCCGTGTAGCCGGCAGGGATAACCTTACCAAAGACCCATACCGCGAAAACCGCAACCTTAACTTCCGCTCATACATTTTAGAGTTTTCAGTTCAGGGCGAATACTACTTCCGCAAAAAACAAGGTGGCGCACGCTACTCTATCCGCGAGGTAGTAGGT
>JBIPNX010000113.1:0-6542 GCA_044378145.1 Flavobacteriales bacterium
AAACAGCCCTGTTATTTGTCGCTATTTCCCTTTGCTGTTTTTAACCTAAATGGTAATTTTAAAACATGGCAAAGAACGAAACTACCGCTAAAGATGTAGACCACTACATAGCTGCTATTACTGATGAGAAAATGCGCAAGGCTATGGAAACACTGCGCGAGACTATACTCTCTGTAGCACCTGATGCCGACGAGGTTATAAGCTACAAAATGCCCGCCTTTATGTACAAGGGCATGTTGGTGTATTACTGCAATTTTAAAAAGCACTACAGCCTGTTTTTAGCCAGCCATGGGTCTATGGCTAAGTTTGCCGATGATATAGCACCCTACAAAACCAGTACCGGCACCCTCCAGTTTGACCCTGCCAAGCCCCTACCCAAAACACTTGTTAAAAAGCTGGTAAAAGCCGGTTGATTGAGAATGAAACAAAGGCACTGACGAAAAAGAAAGGCTAGTTTTACTCTTTTTTCTTAATTATATAACGTAAAGAGAGGTTGTATAAATACGCGTTTGGAAATGGGAAAGCCGTATGGGTAAATACATTGCTGGCAGTAGTTTCTTTATTTATAAATGCAAATGTAAAAGCATATTTAAAATTAAACTCCACCTTAAATTGCTCTGTTATTTTATAATCTAGCCCTGCACCTGCCGTTATATCCATATGCCATACATTGTCTTTATACAAAAATGCACGCCCACGGTTCATGGTGTTATCAAAATTTTCGTACTTGGTAATAACACTACTAAACAAAACGGCTGGGATAAAACCAATTTGAATACTAGGCTGCAAGCGGCATTTGGTAAATTTATATTTATATGCCAGCGGGATAGCCAGATAGTTTACATACGTATCGGTATATGGGCTTTGCGGTTCTAAGCCCATTCCCTCATCAAAGCGGTATCCCTTTTTTAGGTACCAAACCGATGCTGTAAAGCTGCTTCTTTGCTTAACGTTGTATTGGTAAGTTATGCCTTGTTGATAACCCGGTATCTTTTTATAATAATCTGTTAAGCCAGATTTAAGAAAGGAGAATGTGTTGGCACCGGCCTCAATACCAATTTCATGCTTTTGGGCATGGGTTAATAGGCTTAAACATACTAAAAACAGGGCAATTGCAATTCTTTTCATTTGTTAGTATTTTAAGGTTAAAATAACCCTCTAAAAACACCTCAGTATTAATTCTTTTGAAATAAATTGTCCTGTTATCCACTAATTGTATTTATAGTTTTTCCATTCTCTTATTCTCTCATTTTCTTATTGTCTAGTTGAAAACTGACATCTATCACCTAAAACCTAACCTCTAAATGTGTATTTTTGCACCGCAAAAAATAACACATTCCATTTATGTCATTCCGTATAGAACACGATACCATGGGCGAGGTACAAGTACCCGCCGAAAAGTACTGGGGCGCCCAAACCCAACGCAGTAAAGACAATTTCAAAATCGGTGGACACACCATGCCTATTGAGGTTATCCGCGCTTTTGCAATCCTTAAAAAAGCAGCAGCGTTTACCAACCGCGACCTTGGCGTTCTTTCTGCCGAAAAAGCCGACCTTATTGCCAAAGTATGCGACGAGATTTTAGAAGGCAAGCTTGATGCTGAATTCCCCCTTGTTGTATGGCAAACCGGTAGCGGCACGCAAAGCAACATGAATGTGAACGAGGTAATATCTAACCGTGCAGAGGTAATCAACGGTGGCGATTTACAATCGGACAAAAAATTCATCCACCCGAACGATGATGTAAACAAGTCGCAATCGTCTAACGATACCTTCCCAACGGCTATGCACATTGCAGCATACAAAATGTTGATGGAGCTAACCATTCCCGGAATGGAAACCTTGCGCGATACGCTAAAAGCCAAATCAGAAGCATTTAAAGACATTGTTAAGATTGGCCGCACCCACTTAATGGATGCTACACCACTTACCCTTGGCCAGGAGTTTTCAGGCTACGTTTCGCAGCTAGATCATGGTATCCGTGCGATAAAAAATTCACTGGCTCACCTTTCAGAACTTGCCCTTGGTGGTACCGCTGTAGGTACCGGCATCAACACCCCAAAAGGGTACGATGTGTTGGTAGCTAAATACATTGCCGACCTAAGTGGCCAGCCAATGGTTACTGCCGAGAATAAATTTGAAGCCCTTGCCAGCCACGATGCGTTGGTAGAAGCTTCGGGCGCATTGAAAACCGTTGCCGTTGCGTTAATGAAAATAGCGAACGATATCCGTTTGTTAGCCTCAGGCCCACGTTGCGGTATTGGCGAGATATTAATTCCTGAAAACGAACCGGGATCGTCTATTATGCCGGGTAAGGTTAATCCTACCCAGTGCGAGGCTATGACAATGGTTTGCGCGCAGGTAATTGGTAACGATGCAGCCATTGCAGTAGGCGGTATGAATGGCCATTTTGAGCTAAACGTTTTCAAGCCGGTTATCATCTATAACTTCCTTATGGCGGCCCGCCTTATTGGCGATGCCTGCTACAACTTTAACGAGCATTGCGCCGTAGGTATAGAGCCTAATATGGATGCTATCCAGAACAACCTGGAAAACTCGTTAATGCTGGTTACAGCCCTTAACCCACACATTGGGTACGAAAAGGCTGCTAAAATTGCTAAAAAAGCCCATAAAGAAAACCTAACGCTTCGTAAAGCCGCTATCGACCTTGGCTTTTTAACCGACGAAGAATTTACCGCCTGGGTTGACCCTAAGAAAATGATAGGCTAAAAAATAAAGATCTCCCTTTCCAAAGGGAGTACCCTTACACGTAGTCGTCAGGGGGAGGGATTTTACTAAAGGCTTCGCTACTGCGAAGCCTTTTTTGTATGTAACAAATGTTACTGTGTTACATTTTAAATAGCGGCAACTTTGCACCAATGCAATTTATAATCAAACATAAGCTCACCTTAATTGGTATTGTTGCCGGCGCCATTGCCGGCTATTTATACTATACCAACGTAGGCTGCGCCAGTGGCACCTGTGCAATAACATCTAAACCCTTAAACAGCACCTTGTATGGTGCATTAATGGGCGGTTTACTATTCAATATTTTTAAAAAAGAAAAATGAAAGAACGCATATTAACCGGCTGGACATTCTCCAGGGTATTGTACTTAGTTATGGGCAGTTTTATTATAGCCGACTCTGTTGCAACGCAACAATGGCTTATGCTTGGCTTTGGCGTATACTTTGCCGCTATGGGGCTGTTTGCTTTTGGCTGTGCTGCAGGCAATTGCTATACAGGGTATAGTAACAAACCCACCGGAACAAGTGATGTATCAGACATACAATTTGAAGAAGTTAAAAAATCAGAATAAAAATACCATGAGAGTAATTACCACACTAGCAATGATAGCAGTAGCTTGTTTAGCAAGCTGCACCAATGCACAAACAGCCAAGACAGGCAGTACATCTTCTGCCGAAACTGTTGTAAAAACAAGCCTGACAGCCACAGAGTTTAACGCAAAAATAAAAGAATTGCCTGCCGCGCCTATTATTGATGTGCGCACCCCGGGCGAGTTTGAGGGCGGCCATTTGGCAAACGCTTTAAACTACAATTGGAACGATGCTGCCTTTGCCGGTAACATTAGCAAATTAGATAAAAGCAAACCTGTTTTTGTGTACTGCTTAAGCGGCGGAAGAAGCGCTGCGGCAGCACAAAAAATGCGTGGCGATGGCTTTAAAGAAGTGTACGAAATGGATGGTGGCATGATGAAATGGCGTGCCGCTAACCTGCCCGAAACGACAGATAACAGCGTTGCCAAACCAACAGGCATGACCAGGCAACAATACGATGCCATGCTTAAAGCCGACAAAATTATGTTGGTTGATTTTTATGCCGACTGGTGTGCCCCATGCAAAAAAATGAAACCTTATTTAGATGAGATAAGTCGCGATATGGGTGCTAAAGTAGAGGTTGTACGCATTAACGCCGACGAAAACCCGCAGCTATGCAAAGACCTTGGGGTTGATGCCTTGCCTGTATTAAAGGTGTACAAGAAAAAGGCAGAAACCTGGTCTAACATAGGTTTTATAGAAAAAGATAAAGTGCTGGAACAACTTAAGTAAACAAAGCCCCGAAAGGGGCTTTTTGTTTTCTGTGATTCTTAAAAGATGTATTTCTAAGCTATCCATGTAAAAGCATTATCTAACTCACGTAACTTAATATTAAACCTTTCTTAAGTCTTGCCGTCTACCTTGATTATTGGCTCAATAATTGCTAAATTGCGTTATATTCAAGTAATACAATATGAGGTTTTCTATACTCAACTATAGGCTTATAGCGTTTAGCACAATGGTTGCCATTGTGTTAGCGTTTTCGGCATGTACTAAAGAGGAGATAATTGACGGTAACCAACCGCCGCCCGATAGTACCATAAACAACGTTACCAAAGAAACATACATAAACCGCCTGTACATTAGCATACTTGGACGCGAGTGTACACCTACGGAGTTTAACGAGGCATACGACATTCTTGCACAGGGAAACCTATCGGTACAAAGCCGCGGGCAGGTTATAGATTTAATTACAGCCAAGCCCGGTTACTACAACCGCTTATTCCGCATTGCCGAGGAGAACTACCTTAACAGTTCCGACTCGCTTGATTATCAAACCCAAATTTTTGCTTACAATATTATCCTTTCTAACCAATCGCAATCGGCTTTTTGGCCTTATGTGAATTATGAGCTGGCTCGTATTAACGCATGGATGGATGCTGTTGACGATATGCAAAGTGGCAGTATTACTGTTATGGAAATGCATAAAAGGGCCGTACAAAACTTTGCTTACGATGGCATAAATATGGGCAGCTTAAACTTTGTAGCATCGCTGTTTCAAAACTTCTTTTACCGCTACCCAACCGAGGCTGAACTTGATGCGGGCATACTATGTGTAGATGGTTTTCCGGCAACGGTATTTTTTCAGATAGCCGATAGCAAGGAAGAGTACGTTGATTTGTTTTTTGCCAGCGATAACTATTACGAAGGCCAGGTGCGAGATTTGTTTACCCGTTACCTGTTCCGTGAGCCAACATCTGCTGAGCAAACCTATTTTGGCGAGCGCTACAAAAGCAATTTAAATTACAAACAGTTACAAAAAGATATTCTGTCGCTGGACGAATATGTAGGAATATAATATGAAAAGGATACTCAATTATTCGCTGCTGCTGGCCACTACAACATTGTTGTTTACGGCCTGTAAAAAGGAATACATTTTCGGGGTTGACGATGTTGATGTGGTGCAAAATTCAGCATCTAAAAACAACGTAAAAACCACCACCGAATTTGTTTCTATTGCTTATTCTGATGTGTTTGGTACCACCATACCGCAAAACTATTTAACAAAGCTGTCGCTGGCGTATATGTCGTTTGGCGATAAAAAGCTGGTAGAAGACATCATCATTAAAAATATGCTAAACGCCCCCGGCGTGCAGCTGCCAACGCAGCAAAGCATGCTGGCCGATGTGGACTTGTTTGTAAACAATACCTACAAAAAATTCTACAACCGCGAGCCGGGCGAATATGAGCTGTGGAAAATGAAACAGCTTATACAGGCCGACCAGACTATTACCCCCGAATTGATATACTACGCGTTTTTAACATCAGACGAATACCGTTATTATTAAGCCCAAGGTTATGAAGAGAAGGAATTTTTTAAAAACAACAGGGTTAGTAGCGGCGGGAGCCATTGCAGCCCCATACATATTACCGTCGGGCCGTTTGTTTGCTGCCAGCGGCACACGTAAAGCTAACCACGTAGTATTCTGCTTATTTGCCGGCGGTGTGCGTAATTTCGAAAGTATTCAAAAAGCTGAAGGCAACATTATGCCTAATATGCTGGTGGGTAACGAGAGTTTAACACCCGATATTGCATCAGCCATACCTAACCTGCCTATAGGCGGGCAACGCCTGCAAACACTGGGTACGCTGTACAAAGAGTTCCGCTATGCGCAAGGCCCAACAGGTCACTACAACGGACATACAACCGCTATTACCGGCCGTTATAACGATGTGGATTTGAACCTTAAATCAAACCCCGATTACCCAACGGTTTTTGAGTTGTACCGCAAGCATAATACCCCATCGCAGTCTGCCTTAAATGCATGGTGGGTATCTAACCAGTTAGGCCCGTACCCTGCGCTTAACTACAGCAAATTTCCGGGTTACGGTGCCGATTATGGCGCCAACTACATTCAGCCTTCTACCATGTTCGACTCGAACATTGCTTCTGTTATGGGTAACCCAAAACAGTTTAGCCAGGGCGACTTAACAAAGGCTACCAACTACCGCGATTTTTTAAACAACAATTTCTCAAACCAATACGCATCGGGCGATGCGGGAGTGGTAAATCCATCAGAAGACAACTACAACCTGCAACAATTTTTAAATGGGTTGTATGATGATGTATCGGGAGGAGCACTTATAAACCCTTGGGGTATTGGCCAGCAAAACATGAATGGCGACAGCTATAATATTTTGTTTGCTGAGAAGGTAATTCAGCAATACAAACCCGAGCTGCTGGTAGTAAACATGCAGGGTGTA
>JBIPNX010000114.1:0-6539 GCA_044378145.1 Flavobacteriales bacterium
ATATAATGCGTAACGACATAAACAGGACAAAGGTACAATGTTGAAGTTTAGTATTGGCTACCTATTATATATATAGTATAGTAGGCCCAACATTTAAATATACCTATTGATGGATTTACTTTTACCCATAAAAACAATTTAGCGTACCTGTACAGACTTGAAATTATGTTTTGGACACAAATACACATTACAGCTATTTGAGATTTGCTAAACGTATTTATTTGTGATTACAAAAAATTGAAAAACAGTAGTGTGTTTATTTTAGAAAAGCATTTTTTGCTTTAAGGATTTAAGCAAAAAATCCCTGCCTCTTTCGAAACAGGGATTTAGCAGAATTAATCGAAAAATTCCTTTAGAGAAAAATTACTTTTTCTTTTTAGGAGCAGCTTTTTTAGCAGTTACTTTTTTAGGAGCTGCTTTTTTTGCTGGAGATTTTTTTACTGCTGGCTTTTTAGCTGCTGCTTTTTTAGGAGCTGCTTTTTTAGCTGCTGCCTTTTTAGGAGCTGCTTTTTTTGCTGCTGCTTTTTTAGGAGCTGCTTTTTTAGCTACTGCTTTTTTAGGAGCTGCTTTTTTTGCTGCTGCTTTTTTAGGAGCGGCCTTCTTAGCGGCAGGCTTAGCTGCTGCTTTTTTTGGAGCAGCTTTTTTAGCTGCTGGCTTTGCAGCCGCTTTTTTCGCAGGAGCGGCCTTTTTTGCTGTTGAAGTTTTTGTTGCCATATTTCTTTTTTAGTTTGATTGAAATATTTTACATAGTTACTATCAAACGCCCACAATTGCTATACCCCCCACCAGGGATTTATTAACAACCAATAAGTGCGTTTTTGTTAATTACTCAAATTAATTAATCAGAAAAATAAAACAAAAACGCTGAACGTATTGATTTTACTATTGTTTCGAGAGCGATACGAAATGTGTTGTAAAAATGTTTCAGCAAGAATATTTTATTTCCTTACACAAAAAAAATCAAAATAATTATTGCGAAAAATAAGAACACAACAAAACGCAACACTCTATACGCCTTTGTTTACAATACTTTCAGAAGACTAAAATTTTGAATGAAGTTAGAAAGCGAAAAAATTACTTACCTAATAACTTTTTTATTTCGTTGAGTTTCATCAACGCTTCAACAGGTGTTAAGGTATTGATATCTATACCTTGTAATTCGCTTTGAATTTGTTCCAACACAGGATCATTCAATTGGAAAAAGCTTAATTGCATACCTGCTGCAGCCGCCTGTAAATCGGGCTTTCCGCTTGCACCTCCTGCGTGTGTTTGTTCCAGTTGTTTTAAAATTTCGTTAGCGCGCGCTAATACTTTTGCAGGCATGCCCGCCATTTTTGCAACATGGATTCCAAAACTATGTTCGCTACCACCGGGTGTCAATTTCCGCAGAAAATGAACTTTGCCGTTCGCTTCTTTAACAGAAACGTTATAATTTTTGATGCGGTTGAACTCATCTGCCATGTCATTTAATTCATGGTAGTGTGTCGCAAATAATGTTTTTGCTTTTGCTGTTGGGTGCTCGTGTATAAACTCTGCAATAGCCCATGCAATAGATATACCATCGTAGGTGCTGGTACCGCGCCCAATCTCATCAAGCAAAACTAAACTGCGGTTGGTTAAATTATTTAAGATGCTCGCCGTCTCATTCATCTCTACCATAAAAGTAGATTCGCCCGATGATATATTATCTGATGCACCAACGCGCGTAAATAATTTATCTACCAACCCTATGCGTGCCGATGATGCAGGAACAAAGCTGCCCATCTGTGCAAGCAATACTATTAATGCAGTCTGGCGTAACAGCGCACTCTTACCGCTCATGTTAGGGCCGGTAATTACTATTATCTGCTGGTTGGTATTATCTAAATAAATATCGTTTGCAATGTATGCCTCGCCAACCGGTAATTGTTTTTCTATAACAGGGTGGCGGCCGTTGCGTATATCAAGAATAAAGTCTTCTTCTATTGCAGGCTTGGTATAATTATTCTCTTCGGCTAATGTTGCAAACGACAATAAACAATCTAACCGTGCCAGTAACGATGCATTAAGCTGCACCGGTTTTATATACTCGCCCGATGCCAATACAAGGTCGTTGAACAACTTGGTTTCCAATGCGAATATCTTATCCTCTGCACCTAATATTTTCTCTTCATACTCTTTTAATTCAGGAGTGATATAGCGCTCGGCATTAACTAATGTCTGTTTGCGTATCCAGTCGGTAGGTACTTTGTCTTTATGTGCATGGGTTACTTCCAGGTAATATCCAAACACATTATTAAATGCCACCTTTAACGATGTTATTCCTGTACGCTCAACCTCCCGCTTTTGTATCTGCAATAAATAATCTTTGCCCGAATAAGCAATTTTACGCAGGTCATCAAGCTCAGCATTTACCCCTTCATTAATCACATTGCCCTTGTTTACCAAAACAGGAGCTTCAGCATTTAATTCTTTGGCTATCCTATCCACAAGCGTGGTACAATTATTAAGTTGCTCGCCTATAGTTTTCAGTGCAGGATTTTTAGAAGCATCGCATAGCTTTTTAATTTCGGCAGAAAACTGCAATGCCTTTTTAAGCTGGTATAATTCGCGGGGAGAAATACGCAACACCGATACGCGCGAAATGATACGTTCTAAATCGCCCACCTGTTTTAGCAGGCCTGTTATCTCTATGCTTAAGTCTTTATTCTTTAAAAAATAGTCAACCACTTCAAGCCTGTCTTCAATTGGCTGACGGTCTTTTAATGGCAGGGCAACCCAACGTTTCATTAAACGTGAGCCCATTGGCGTTACACTTTTATCTATTATATCTATTAAGGTAACGGCATTTTCATTCAGCGAATACGATAGCTCCAGGTTGCGGATAGTAAACCTGTCTAACCACACATAACGGTCTTCATCTATACGGGCTATACCGGCAATATGCGCGGTCTTATCCTGCATGTTCTCATTTAAATAATGTAGCACCGCACCGGCAGCCACAATACCCAAACTTAAATCTTCAACCCCAAAACCTTTTAACGATGCCGTACCAAAATGCTTTAGTAATAAGTCGCGGGCAAAGTCGGTTTTAAAAATCCAATCGTCCAGCGTGTAGGTATAAAACTTATCCGAGAATTGTTCAAGGAAAAGCTTGCGATGCGATTTTTCAAAAATAACCTCTGTTGGGCGGAAGCTCTGCAGCAGCTTATCTATATAGGCATAGCTACCTTCAGCTACTAAATACTCACCTGTCGATACATCAATAAAAGCGATACCAGCATTCTTTCCATCAAAATGGATACAAGCTAAAAAGTTATTGTTTTTATGGTCGAGTATTTTATCGTTGTAGGCAATGCCCGGCGTAACCAAATCGGTAACCCCGCGCTTCACAATCATCTTGGTTGCTTTGGGGTCTTCCAGCTGGTCGCACACTGCAACACGCATACCCGCACGCACCAGTTTTGGCAAATAAGTATCTAACGAGTGATGGGGAAAACCGGCCAGCTCTATATGCGATGCCTGCCCATTGGCACGCTTGGTTAAAACAATACCTAGTACTTTAGATGCTTTAATAGCATCCTCGCCAAAGGTTTCGTAAAAATCGCCCACACGAAAAAGCAACAGAGCATCAGGGTATTTTCCCTTAATCTCGTTAAACTGTTTCATCAAAGGTGTTTCGCTACTGCCTTTTGCCATGTTGCGAAAATAGTTAATTCATATTATAGTTGGGAGTTTAACTTATTAGCTATTATATTTGTGAATATGGAGGCCAAATTTTATCCGGTAGATAAAACCCGATTTTTACTAATAATTGCCTTATTTATTGTTTTAACAATAGGTAGTTTAATTGGCTTATACATTATATACACCAACCCAAACGATGATGGTAATATTTACATACCCAACTTACTCATTACCTTGCATATAATAGGGGTGCTGGGTACAGTTGTCGGAATAATAAATTTGGCATTAGACAAAAAGGGGCTGACAATAAATAACAACGGAATTACATTTAATGTGGGTTTATACAATTTTGGACCTATAGTGTATGACGATATTATGGCGGTTGACAAAAAGCGGTATATGATGAACGACTTTATTGTTTTGCACCTGCATAACCCGGGCGCATTTATGGCTACCAAAAAAGGTATTAGCAAACGTATGTACGATGAGAACCATTCTACCCACGGCTCACCGGCAGTAATAAATATTACCCAGTTAAATGGCGACAATGACGCAATTTTGGCTGAAATAAAAAACAGGCTGCAGCCTAAAAACTAAAAAGCCCCTATGCTTAGCATAAAGGCTTAATAGCTTTTCCTGGTATTTAGTTGTTGCTCTCTCTTACTTAACGGGTACACTAGCTTTGCGTGCGGGGGCAGCGGGTCTTTTTGCCAGACCTATTCGTTGTAAAAATTTGCGAAAATTACTTGCGCCTTTACCCACTTTGGTTGCATTAACCTTTGCTTTTACCCTCTTTTCAAACGCCTGGTATTCCCTTGTTTTTCTAACCTCGTTAATAACACCGTTTATGCTTGTATTAGAAAGTATTGATGGCGATACGGTAGGTGTTGGTGTTGTAGTATTGTTATTGTTTACACCGTTATTTACCGGAGGCGTCGGCTGACTGTTATTGCCACCTTTTAATCCTCCTATTTGTCCGTAACTGTTTGCGCAGAAGCTGATACTTAGTACAACTATAACTGCAATAATTTTTGTTTTCATGGTCTATAACCTTGTTACCCCTATATATTCAATTGGCGTGCCAAACTCTGTGTTGCCCTGTTGGCTATGGTTTCAAGAGTAGTTTTATGACGGATATTTTATAACTACCTTTGCCCAATGGCAGATTTTACAGCACTGGTTACCTATTATACACAAGCCCAGGGGGGACGGAAAGCACCTATCGGGGCCGAGTATAACCCTGTACTTATATTTGAAAATGTAGAGGGCCCGGTACCTGCTGACCAGGTTATGGTTGGAAAAGATGAAGTATTTCCGGGAGAGAGTATTGAAACTGAATTTACCGTTTTGCATAAAGATGATTTGGCTAATAGCTTATACTTAGGCCAGAACTTTGAGCTTACAGAAAGCCGTGTGCCTATTGCAAGTGGTGTGGTGCTGGAAATACAAAACGCAAAACTGAAAAAGGATTAAATTAATGCGCAAACTGGCAAACGAAGAGCTTAACCGCCTTAGCAGCGAAGAATTTAAAGAGGCGGAGAAACGCAAGCTCATTATTATATTAGATAACGTACGCAGCTTAAATAATGTAGGTTCGGTATTCCGTACTGCCGATGCTTTTTTGGCAGAGGCTATTTACTTGTGTGGCATTACCGGCACTCCGCCTAATAACGAAATTTACAAAACCGCTTTAGGTGCTGATGAAACTGTTAATTGGCAATATTTTAAAAACACCTTGGAAGCCGTTGAAGCCTGCAAGCAAAAAGGCTATAGTGTATACGCCGTTGAACAGGCCGAAGGAAGCATCATGCTGAATGATTTTAAAACTCCTGATACAGGCCTTGCCCTGGTATTTGGCAACGAAGTAAATGGTGTAGAAGCCGATGTAATTAACGCCTCTGCAGGTTGTATAGAAATTCCGCAAGACGGCAGCAAGCACTCGTTAAATATATCGGTAAGTGTAGGTATAGTTGTGTGGCAGGTGGTTAAAACATAGTAATTAGTAAAGTGTTAATTGCATCATGAATAAAATGAAAGTAGATATCTGGTCAGATGTGGTGTGCCCATTCTGTTATATTGGCAAGCGCCAGTTTGAAATTGCATTAGACCAGTTTGAGCATAAAGACAAAGTAGAAGTTACATGGCATAGCTTTCAGCTGGACCCTAATACACCAAAACCATCGGTAGGCAACACATACGAAATGCTATCTAAAAAGTATGGTTTGACGTTAGAAAAAGCCAAAGAAATGAGCCAGGGTGTGGTGGATATGGCGGCGCTGGTTGGCTTGCATTATGATATGGACAGTACCAAACCCAGTAATACATTTGATGCCCACCGCTTAATACATTTAGCTGATAAAACAGGTTTGGCTGATAAAGCCGAAGAGCGTTTTTTCGCGGCTTACTTTACCGAAGGGCAAGATATTTCTGATGAGAGTACATTGAAAAAACTATCGGCAGAGATTGGTTTAAACTCTTCTGAAGTTGATGCTGTTTTAGCAAGCGATGAGTTTGCAGATGCCGTTCGTATAGACCAATACAAAGCCCAACAAATGGGGATAAAAGGTGTGCCGTTTTTTGTGGTAAACCAACAGTATGGAATATCGGGTGCACAAGGCGGGCAGGTAATTTTAAAAGCCATGCAAGGCATTTGGGCCGAACAAAATCCGGCACCTGCTACCGATGGCGAAAGCTGCGAGGTAGATGGCAAATGTTAAATAATTGTTAGCTTGTAATTTCCCGGATACCCCATACTACTAATCTGTAAAAAATGATTAGTATGGACGATTCTAAAAAAGTAGCACAGCCTAAAAACTTTAATAAAATAGCATATGCTGTTTTTGTTATTGCAGGTATTGGCTTTTTATTTGTCG
>JBIPNX010000002.1:0-24159 GCA_044378145.1 Flavobacteriales bacterium
ATTTACAAAGAAGGCTTATCTACAGAGAAAGTAGGTACTAAAGAGTTTGCCGATGCTGTAATTGCACGCGTTGGCCAGTTGCCTACCAAGTTTAAAGCCGTTAGCTATGCTACCGCTAAAGCCCCTATGAACCTTAAACCTGTTGTACGCAAAAGCGCAGGTAAAAAAGAAACAGTGGGTGTTGACGTTTTCTTCCACCACAAAGGCACTGCGCCTGAGTTGGTAGAAAAACTTACGCCGCTTAATGGCGATGGTTTAGCGTTTAAAGTAATAACCAACCGCGGTACCGAAGTATGGCCGGGTGGCAACGTAGAAACGTTCTGCACCGACCATTTTGTGGTACGTTATTTATCTGACTCAACTACCAGCCACAAAGCCATTGCAGCCCTTTTAGGCCGCATTGCCGATGCAGGTATCGACTTTATTAAAACAGAAAATCTTTGCACATTTGATGGCAAAGACGCTTTCTCTTTAGGTCGCGGTAAATAGTCTTAAGCTTGATTAAAAGATTTCAGGATTAACCTGATTTCTTTACAGAATAGAAAAGGGATGCTTGGGAAACAAGTGTCCCTTTTCATATATTAGTAGATAATGAAAAGATACATCAGCCTTTTATTCCTCCTGCTATCATTAGCTGTTTCAGCCCAAACCGGCTTGTTTAGCAAAGCCTATGGCGATAGCAAAGCCCCTGCGGTGCTGTTTATGCACGGCGGGCCGGGCTATAACTCGGCCAACTTTGAGTTTTCTACGGCTGAAGAATTAGCTAAAAAAGGCTACTATGTTATAGTGTACGACGAGCGCGGTTGCGGGCGCTCTAAAAACTACGCTCCCAATGCAGATTTTTCTTTTAAAGCACAGATAAAAGATGTGCAGGATATCTATAAAAAGCATGGCATTAAAAAGGCCACTATTATAGGCCATAGCTGGGGCGGAACGCTGGCTACAAAATTTGCCCTGGCAAAGCCTAAAATGGTAGAGAAAATAGTCTTCGTAGGCTCGCCTATATCGTACCAAATGACGTTTAAAAACATCATTGCACGCTGCCAAAAGATTTATGGGGAGAAAGGCGACAGCACCAACCTTAGCTACGTAAATATTATGGAGACCAGCATGGACAGCACATCGCTGGAATATAGCTCCTATTGCTTTTTACATGCTATGACGTGTGGTTTTTATAACACCAAAGTGCAGACCTTAACATCGGCTACTTTCTATAAAAATATTGGCAATAGTACAGAGAAGGTTGATTTAATCCGCCAATCGGAATACGCACCGGTTATGGGTGTGTACAAGCAAGAAAAATACACTTTGCTAAACCTTACTGCCGACTGGCTAAAGCTACAGAAGAAAGGCGTAAAACTCTTTGGCATGTATGGCGAAGAAGACGGCCTTTTTGATGCCAAGCAACTCGATTTAATAAGCAAAACTATTGGTGCCGGTAATGTAGTGGTGGTAAAAGGCGCATCGCACAATGTGTTTATTGATAAGCTGGATGAGTTTACCAGGCAGTTTATGCTGTATCAGCAAAAATAATTCACATCTGCTGTAAGGTATTAACATCCGCCCCGACTATTTAAGCATACTCCCTGTTTTGTTTAGGCCTGTCCCCGGCGGTGTTACCTATAGCTTTTTCCGAGAGTAATGCCGCAGGGATGGGCTTTTTATTTTAAGTCCCTCGCCCTTAAAGGGGAGAGGGATTTAGGGTGAGGGGTATAAAACAAAAATCCCCAACCATAGGCCGGGGATTTTCATTATTCGTTTATCATTTTTCATTGACTATGGCCACACACCCAATGATTGGTACGAAACAGCTACTTTGTTTATGGCAACCATAAACGCTGCAGTACGCATATCAGGTACTTTTTTGTTAGAGGCAAACATCTCGTAAATCTCGTTGTAAGCCACTGTCATAGTCTCATCAAGGCCAGAGTAAACAAGGTCAATCTCATTAGCGCCGCGGCCTAAATAATCGCGTTGGGCTTTGCTAAGCTTGGTGCCTGTGCTCTCTTCAATAAGGCTCAACAGGTTCTTGTTCATTGTCTCTTCGTACTTTTTCTCCATACGGTTAAAACGTACGTGCGACAGGTTTTTCAACCACTCAAAATAAGAAACCGTAACACCACCCGCGTTCATGTAAATATCAGGGATGATTAATACGTTTTTCTTGTTAAGGATAGTTTCTGCCTCAGGAGTAACAGGGCCGTTGGCAGCCTCGGCAATAACCTTGGCTTTAATGTTAGCTGCGTTGCCTTTGTGTATCTGGTTTTCTAACGCTGCCGGAACCAAGATATCACACTCAAGTTCTAACGCCTCGGCGCTGTTCTTAATGTTTTTGGCTTTGCCAAAGTTTAAGATAGAACCTGTGGTTTTACGGTGCTCAAGCAATGCAGTTGGGTCAATGCCTTTAGCGTCGTAAATAGCGCCTTCAAACTCAGCAATAGCAATAATTTTGGCGCCTGCTTTGTGTAAGAACATGGCAGCATGGTAACCTACGTTACCCAAGCCTTGTACTACTATACGCTTACCCTCTAAGCCGTGGGTCATTTTAAGGCGTTTTAAATCGGCAGTGTTTTCCATGGCGCTACGTAAACCGTAGTAAACGCCAAGACCGGTAGCCTCGCGGCGGCCATGTATACCACCTTGCCCAACAGGTTTACCTGTTACACAACCCAAACCATTAATCTCGTTAGGGTAAAAAGTGGTGTATGTATCGGCAATCCAGCTCATTTCGCGCTCGCCGCTACCGTAGTCAGGTGCAGGAACGTCTATGCCCGGGCCAATAAAGTTCTTCTTGATTAACTCAGTAGTGTAGCGGCGTGTAATGCGCTCTAACTGGTCTACAGTGTAATCTTTCGGGTTGATTTTGATACCGCCTTTAGCGCCGCCAAAAGGTACATCCACAATGGCGCACTTGTAGGTCATAAGCGCCGAAAGGGCCATTACTTCGTCCTGACTAACATGCTCACTGTAGCGGATACCGCCTTTGGTAGGCAGTTTGTGGTGGCTGTGCTCTGCACGGTAAGCCTCAATTACCTGAAAATCGTCCCCGATTTTTACAGGAAATTTAATTCTGTATACTGCATTGCAGTATTTAATCTGTTCTAAAATACCTTTTGGGTGGTTTAGAAATCGAGCCGCATTATCGAAATACTTGATAACATCACTAAAGAATTTCTCCTCGCGGTTTGCTCTAAGCGAATTTGCCATATTATAAATTTAGGGTTGACGCGGCAAAGGTATAAAAACCTGTGTTTTATAACCACGCTTTTATTTTTTTACTCAAACACGTTTGTTAGTAACATGCTAGAGGCTGTTTTTGTTTTTACCTTAGCCCTTTGTTTATGAAGTATCTGCTATTGGTTTTCTGCTTGTTGCTTTCGCTTATTTCACTAGGCCAGGATACCCTATATGAACGCGATGCTGCCATGTATTCCATCGAGTATGTGTTAAACCCCAATGGCACATTTACCTACAGTTATTGGCATTGTACGGGAAACGAAAAAGGCATGGGCAAATACGAGAAAAATGCCTTGGGCATTAAATTTAAGTTTGAAGAAATGCCCCAGATGAAAGACAGGGTTGTTATAGCAACCGATACAACTCTCAAAGAAACCCGGATAAAAATTTTTAATGTTAATGGTGCCGATACAACCGAAGGGGCATTTTATAGTGTTACTTTTAAAAATGTAGAAGCAAACACAGTAGGCGGGGGAATTGCAGATGGGAAAGGAGAATTTGTTTTTAAGGGAGAAATGTATGATGTAGCTAGTATTATATGCGGGCCGGCTATTAATATCCCGGTGATTAGCATTAATGCGCTTGGCACCAACAGGGGTAATAGTTATGTATTTTATGTTGGGAATTTTGGTAAAACCTTTGTTGAGCAGGGTAAAGTACACACGTTTAAAAAGGCAGGCAAAAAGTATTATAAATACAGTCCACGATATAGAATAAATCGGTGGGATGAAGAGGTTGTAAGAGGGAGGGTAAAGGTTTGGTACGTATTTAAAAACAAGCCTGCCAATCATTAAGTGCACGCCTTTTTTAGTTATCTTCGCTACCCTTTTTAACCCATGATACCTAAGGATACCGTAGACCGCATTATTGAGACCGCCCGCATAGAAGAGGTGGTTGGCGACTTTGTTGCCCTTAAGCGCCGTGGGGTAAATATGCTGGGCAACTGCCCTTTTCATAATGAGCGTACCCCATCGTTTACCGTATCCCCTGCAAAAGGTATTTACAAGTGCTTTGGCTGCGGCAAGGCGGGCAACTCGGTAAACTTTATTATGGAGCACGAGAGCGCTACCTACCCCGAGGCGCTGCGATACCTGGCCAAAAAGTACAATATTGAGATTGAAGAAAAGGAGCTTACCGCCGAAGATATTGAGCACCAGAACGAAAAAGAGAGCCTTTTTGTAGTTAATACCTACGCCCAAAAATATTTTACCGAGCAGCTTTGGGAAAGTGATAATGGTAAGGCTATTGGCCTGGCATATTTCCGCGAGCGGGGCTTTAGAGATGATATAATTGAGAAATTCCAATTGGGCTACAGCCACGATGAGTGGGCTGCTTTTACCGATAGTGCCGTTAAAGCCGGCTATAAATTAGAGTACTTAGAAAAAACAGGCCTATCCATTGTTAAGGATGACGGCGCCAAAAAATTCGACCGGTTTAAAGGTCGTGTAATGTTCCCCATACACAGCCTAACGGGTCGTGTGCTGGGCTTTGGTGGCAGGGTGTTAAACAGTGCAGATAAAACACAGGCCAAGTATGTAAACTCGCCCGAGAGTGAGATTTACAATAAGAGTAAGGTGCTGTACGGTGCGTACTTCGCAAAAAAAGCCATTACCCAGTTTGATGTTTGCTATTTGGTAGAAGGGTATACCGACGTAATATCTATGCACCAGGCAGGGGTAGAAAACGTAGTTGCATCGTCGGGTACATCGCTTACCCACGACCAGATAAAACTCATCAGTCGCTATACCAAAAACATTACCATTTTGTACGATGGCGACCCTGCCGGTATCAAAGCATCGTTCCGTGGTATAGATATGATTCTGGAAGAAGGCATGAACGTACGCGTTGTGCTTTTTCCTGATGGCGACGACCCCGACTCGTATGCTAAAAAAGTAAGCATTGATGAGTTGAAAGAATATATTGGTAAGTCGGCTAAAGACTTTGTTTCATTCAAAACCAGTTTGCTTATTGATGAGGTTGGAAACGACCCAATTAAGCGTGCAGCCTTGGTTAAAGACTTAGCGCATACTATATCTATTGTCCCCGAAGGTATTCAACGCCAGTTTTATATAAAAGAGTGCAGCCGATTAACAGGTATTGACGAGCAAACCCTGCTGCGCGAGGTTAACAAGCTGCGCTACGATAAAACCCGTAAAGAACGCGAAGCCGACCAGTTAAAAGAGGCTTTTGTTGACTACGAAAGTGAGGTTTACGATGAGCAACAGCAACAAGGTAAAAACCAGGAACTTTTAGGGGTTGATTTTAGCGACCCTGAATGGCAGGAGCGCGATATTATCCGCATACTACTGCGCCACTCCGATAAGGAACTGTTCTTTACCCATAAAACAGAAGATGGCCGCCACGAAGAGGTACATACCCTGTTGGCCGGCGACTTTATTATTTTTGAGCTATCGCGCGATGAGGTGTTAATGCAAAACCCAGTTTACCAGGCTATTTATACCGGGTATGTGGCATTGCAAAGTAAGCCCGAAGAGCACATACACCCCGAGGTAGAATTTGACGAAGAAGACTTGCCACTACCTGTTATTACCCCGGAAACGATGGTTGACGAACAGGGCTTTATAGACCCTGAGGCCAAGCCGGATATTCCACACCCAACCACGCACCCCGATGAGAAAGTGCGCAGCATTGCCACCGATTTGGTAATGGAGAAAAGTGGCCTAAGCGACCGTTGGTACAGCAAGCACCGCATAGAAGTAGCAACCGAAGATACATCGCACGTTGTGCTGAAACAGAGTATTGAAAAGGCCTTGCACTCGCTTAAAATGAAGTTTATTTTAAAGATGATACGCGAGGTGCAGGACGAGCTTGCAACTGCCGAAGAAGAACTGGACCAAATGGCATTGTTGGAAAAACAACGCATGCTCGATAACGTTAAAATAGAATTATCAGGTATCTTAGGGCGTATAATACTCCACTAAATGAAAATAACAGTAGCCAAAATATTGCTGTTCTTACTTATTGCAGCTTCTGTAATATTTGTATGCTGGTATTTTCGCACCATTATTTCTTACATCCTTATTTCAGGTGTGTTGTCATTAGTGGCAAACCCGCTGTGCAGGCGAATAGATAATTTTAAGATATATAAAGGCAAGTCGCTATCATCATCGGCCAGCGCTATTATTACCATCCTTATTATTTTTATTATATTTTTAGGCATAATTGCCATATTTATACCAGTATTGGTTGGCGAGGTTAATGCCCTTGCAAGCCTCGACCAGCAAAGGCTGATGAAGAACTTTGAGCAGCCCATAAATCAAATACAAAGCATATACAATAGCCTGAATATTGGCGGAGATAAATCGCTTACTACCTTTATAAGCGAGAAAATAAAAGATATAGTTGATGCTAAATTTGTAACAGATTTAACCACCTCAGCCTTTAACTCTATTGGCGATTTTGTAGCCGCTACATTCTCCATCCTGTTTATGACTTTCTTCTTTTTAAAGGACGAAAAGCTACTGGTAGAAACTATTGTAAAGGTTATCCCCAACAATTACGAGAAAGAAACCCGCCTTGTATTTAACGAGAGTAAAAAACAGCTTATCAATTATTTCTCAGGACTGCTTATCCAGTTTTTATCGGTGTTAACTTTGGCATCGCTGGGTATGTGGATAGTTGGAGTTGATTACCCCTTGCTGATGGGCCTTTTGTTCGGCTTTTTAAACCTGGTGCCGTATGTTGGGCCACTTTTAGCAGCTGCAATAGGTGTAGTTATAGCCGTATCAACCAACCTGTACCTTGATGTTTACAGCGCCCTGCTGCCACTGGTAGTAAAGGTTTTGGCAGTGTATGCCACGGTGCAGTTTATAGATAACTGGTTCCTTGCAAATTACATATTCTCTAAAAGCATGGAGGCCCACCCGCTGGAAATATTTATTGTGATACTGGTATCGGCCACATTAGGCGGGGTAGTGGGCATGATGGTAGCCATACCGGCATATTCGGTGCTGCGTATAGTTGTACGTGAGTTTTTGAAAAATATCAGGAAGAAAGAAATAGAAGTTGTTTAAGCCAGCTTTAGCACTTCTTTTTCAAAATAATCTTTAATCGTTTCATTGCCAATATTTAACGTCCATTGTATGGGCGAATATGATTTTGACCATGGTGAACCCTTGCGGGTTGCCCATTTTAAAAACAGGTCGGATGTTAACTGACTTGCAGCTTCCCAGGCAGCATCAATTGCTTGCAAAACTTTGGGTTCGTAATCAATATCAAGGTTATCTTCGGGCCATTCTGTAACCGGCAGGCGGTCTATCAGCCTGTACATTCCATACACATTTTGTATAGCAGGGCCAACCTCCCATGCTTCTATAGCCTCGGTAAACAGGGGTTCCTTATTTAATGCAAGGTAATAACCATGTGCATAGTATACCATGCATTGCAGTTTCATCTGGCTGAAAGGCTTTTTCTCTGCTTTGCCTTTTTTGATAAAACCGGCGGCAATTTCAACTGCAGAATAAGCCATGTTATTAATAAATTTCTCGATGCAGTATGCAATTTTAGAAAAAGGAATGAATACTCAACGTTAAGAAAAAGTGCTAAATCTTATTTCTAAAATTTTGCCTAAAAAAATACCCCATAAACACATGGCTTACGGGGCATTTCTTCAATCTTTGGTTTCTGCTGTAGGGGAAGGGTTCGAACCTTCACAGGGCGGTTAGCTGCACGACAGAGATTATTAGTGGTCAACCCATTATCGTGTGTTTATCCCGTAGCTCCCTACCCCCGAGACAGGAGGGCATGTCTGCCATAGTTTCATCACCCCACAGTGTATAAGAACGTTTGTTTCTTATTACAAATGTATAATAGTAAACAATATAATACAAATAATGTAATAATATTTATATATTATTATGAATATGATAAATTAATTGTACTTTTGTTGTTATACTATAAAAATATGCATCCTGAAAAGCACGAAATTTTAGAAATTGATAACCTGGACAGGCAGATTTTAGCCATTTTAATGGACGACGCCCTGGTTCCGTACACCGAAATTGCCAAAAAACTGATTGTTTCGGCCGGTACTATACACGTGAGGATGAAAAAACTGGAAGATGCGGGTATTGTTAAGCGCTCTGTTTTAATGGTAGACCATACCAAACTTGGCTACGACTTAACTGCTTTTCTTGGGGTGTACTTATTTAAAGGCTCGGTATATAAGCAGGTAATTACCCAGTTAGAAAGCATACCCGAAGTGGTAGAGGCTTACTACACCACCGGCCAGTATAGTATCTTTTTAAAGATTGTCTGCAAAAACACCAACCACCTGCGCGAGGTGTTAAACGAGAAGATTCAGGCTATTGACGGCATTGAACGTACGGAAACGCTTATATCGCTGGAAGAAAGTATAAAGCGGAGTATTAAGGTATAGAGGAGTGAGGAGAGCTGAGAGAGGAGTTTATTTTCCGCTTCTCACTCCTCGCTTTTCACTTCTCTCAAACCAGCCCCAGCCAACTTGTTCAGTACTTAAACTATCCGGCTTAAGGAAAAGGAACACGCTGAAAAAGAATACATAGAACGATACACCCGCCTGGCTTTCTAAGGTATCCTCGGTTAGCATAGACAGAAAAGCCGTGACAAAAAAGGCGGTGAACATAATGCTATTGTACCCCTTGGCACTTATATACGGGTAAAACATAGAGAAGGCAAAAATCAACATACCTATAAAGCCCAATGCAATACCAATAGCCAAAAACTGGTTGTGGGCACGCAGGCGCCATTTTGGGGCTAGCTGCGAATTGCTTTTATCGTATTGTTGAGCTACGGCATCAATAACATCGCCGGTGCCAACACCAACAATAGGATTGTCTTTAATAATACCCAATGCATTGCGCCAAAACTCTATGCGCATAAACACCGAGTGCCCGCTGGGGTTATGGTAAGCCTTGTAAACCTGGTACTCCCAAAACACTTTATTAAGGCGGGCTTTAAGGCCGCGTTGCTCGGTATAGTTTGCATTGGCAATACCACTTTCAATATTGTGTATATCGGTTTCGGTAAGGTCATCAATGCCTTCATGGTCTTTTTTCAACCCTTTAGATGCCATGTAACGAACAGTAGTATAAAACAGTTTTTGCCCGCGTGCATCTGTACTGTCAAAATGAATTTTGCTGCGTTTATTCCACTCGTCTTTTAATTCGGTATACGATACATATTCCCACAACGGAGCGCCGTTTTCAATCATGTACGGCTCTGTCATTACATCGTAGGTATTGCCGTATTTAGATACATTGCCAGCGTTGGCAATGGGTTTAGGAGTAAAATACTCACGGTACGATGTATAGGTAAAATACACCAACCAGCCTGAGAAAACTACCAACAACAAAGGCAAGCCAATACGTAATGCTTTAGGCTTAATTTCTTTCAGGTTGAATAACAACAGCACCAACCAAACAATGAATATTGTGCCTAATGCGGTTAAGCTTTCCAGCTTATATAAAAAGAAAAGCAGCCATATACAGGTAGCAGCCATGGCTATGGTAAACCACATATTGCGCAGCTTAATAGCCAGCCAACCTCCAATAAAAATGGCCATAATAATAAGCAGGCTTAAGCGGATGTTGGATATATAAGGCGATAGCTGTCGGGCTTCGTATGTATTGCCATAACTGGCTAATGCCATTGCATACCCGGCAATAGTGGAGCTTACAACTATCAGCACAAAAAACAGCAACAGGGCGCGGTATTCTTTCTCTTTTAGCGACCCTAAGCCAACAATAACAAAGGGCAGCAAAAACAAAGGCAACTTTACGCGGATGTCTTTAAGGCCATAATCAAAATTAGTGGTGTAGATTAACCCGATAAGCAGTGCAAAGAATATAGAAACCAATGCCAGCGCCTGCTTGTTGGTTAAGTATAGTTTAATGCGTGCAAGGGTATTGTTATACGCAATACTGCTAAGCAACCACGCACCCGAAATGTAGAACAACCCCTGGCTCATTAGCAGGTTGCTAAATGGCATGCCTACTATAAAGACAGCCAGCCCCAGCAAGTAAAAAAAGCGGTAAGGAATAAGTTGTAACAGTTTTACTATACGCACGGTGGTTAAAGAAACGAAAAAGGGCGGTATTTAGTACCGCCCTGTAAAATTAAATATTGTTACTGTTAATTATTGTTCTTCATTTCTTTTTTCTTCTGCTTAGGGGTGTTTACACCGCCATCATCATCACCGTCATCATCCTTGTCGCCATCTTCTTTAGGTGGGTTAGGTTGTTTGTACTTGCCGGTTAATATGGTAGTATAGGTAGGCTTGTCGTACAGTATTTTCACGCCTTCGGTAATCTCGGTATCGTATTTAAACGATGCTTCAATTTTACCTTTTTGGTAGTAGTAGCGGCCAACAATCTCGCCTTCTAAAAACTCTTTAATCTCGCCTTTAAACTTGTACAGGTCGGCCTTTTTATCGTGGATCATCCTGTCTTTAAGCGCCTGGAATTCTTTAGAAACACCATCAAAGTATTTCTCGCCTTCGGCAGTCGTTTTCAACTTATCCAATAGCTCCTCGCTTTTGGTAGTATAGTCGTATTCTTTATCGCCTAACCATTTCACAAAGTCTTCGTACTCGGTATCGCTAAGCTTAAAGTCTTTGGCTTTGGCAATAGTCGGGTGCTCCATTTTGTATTTGGTTGCGTAGTCAAAAATCAACGATTTTATCACTAAGCTTTGCAATATCTGGCTGTATTTCTTGATAGGTGTTTTAAAGTCGGGGTTTACACCACCTCCATCATATACTATACGGCCATTTTTGGTTTTAAAGGCAGTCATTAACGAATCAGGTATTTTACCAACGCTGCCGTCTTCATTACGGTGGGTATAGTCAAGCGCCTGGATACAACGTCCGCTGGGGATGTAGTATTTAGATGTGGTAATTTTTACCTGCGCATTGTAGCTAAGCGGGCGTGTAGTTTGCACCAGGCCTTTGCCATAAGAGCGTTGGCCAATAATAACACCACGGTCTAAGTCTTGTATAGTACCCGACACAATTTCTGATGCCGAAGCAGAGCCGCGGCTTACCAATACTACTAATGGAATATCGGTATCAACAGGTGTGTTAAGGGCTTTGTATGTTTTGTCCCACTCTTTAACCTTGCCTTTGGTGCTAACAATATCCTGGCCTTTGTTTACAAACACGTTAGATATGTTAATGGCTTCGCGAAGCAATCCACCCGGATTATCGCGTAAGTCAAGAATAACACCTTCAATACCGGGGTGGTCGGCTTTAAGGTTTACAAGGGCATCTTTCACCTCTTTGCCTGCATCTTCAGTAAAGCCGGTAAGTTTAATGTAACCTATTTTATCGTCAATCATGCCATAGTAAGGCACGTTGTAAATCTTAATTTCTTCACGCATAACGCTAAACTCAAGAGGTTGAGAAGCGCCATCGCGTTTTATTTTAATGTTCACCTTAGTGTTAGGCACACCTTTCAGCATTTTAACAACATCGGCGGTTTGTTTGCCTTTTACTGATTTGCCGTCAACCTCTAACAAGGCATCACCTGCCTGCAGGCCTGCTTTTTGCGCAGGGCGGTCTTCGTAAGGTTCAGATATATAGATATAATCGCCTTTTTGACGCACCAACGCACCAATACCACCGTACTGGCCGGTTGTCATAAAGCGGTGGTCTTCTATATCACTTTCAGGAATGTAGTTGGTATACGGGTCTAACTTCTCCAACATAGCGTCAATGGCTGTTTTAACCATGTCGCCGGGATCGGTCTCGTCCACATAATACATGTTCACCTCGCGGTAAAGCGTGGCAAAAATGTCAAGGTTCTTCGATATCTCGAAGTAGTTGTCGTCGCCTTTGTCAAATGCCAACAGGCTGATAGAGCTGGCGCCTACAAACAGGGCGAAAACCGCTACTTTTACTTTCTTTGGAATTCTCTTCACAAAATCCATATTCAGTTTTAAATTATAATTCGGTTAGATATTACGGTACCGGGTCGTACCCACTACCACCCCAGGGGTTGCAGCGTAAGATACGTTTAACGGCTAAAAAAGTTCCTTTAAATGGGCCATATTTTTTTACTGCTTCCACACCGTAGGCTGAGCATGTGGGCGTATAACGGCACACAGGGCTAAACATTGGCGATATGGCTAACTGGTAAAACCTAAATACTCCTAATATAAGTGCACTAAACAGCCGTTTCATTACACCTTTCGGTAAATTTTTTCAAAGTTATTATTATTTTACTCTCAACCTCGGCATAATCCACCATTTTACGGCCGGTATAAATAAGCATAATTGCATATTGTTTGCTCAAAGATTGAGCCATATCGTAAACCGTAAACTTATTCTTCCTGTAAGCCTCACGCATCAGGCGTTTTAGCCTGTTGCGGTCTACCGCGTGCTTAAAGTTGCGCTTGCTCACACTTACAGCCATTTGTGCCGGGTAATCCACTAATAGCGGCACTTCCAGCCAAACCAGCCTAAAAGGGAACACTGTAAGCGTTTGTCCGCTAACGAACAGTTCGTCCATCAACTTGCGGCTTTTTAAACGTTCTTCTTTATTTAGGGTAAACTGTTTCAATGTAGCTTTGCAAACGCCCCCTTTTTTAGTAAGGGTAATGTACAAAGGTAACCATATGCGCTTTTTAACAGCCAATTATATCCACCCTGTATCCACAGCCCCTGTTCAAAACGGTGTTTTAGCTATTGATGATAACGGACGGGTGCTTAATTTGTTTACTCCAGCCGATGCTGAATACCCTGCCGCGCTGGAGAAAGCCGAGCATTTTGAGGGCATTCTTACCCCCGGTTTTATTAATGCCCACTGCCACTTAGAGTTATCGTACCTAAAGGGTAAAATTGCCAAACATACAGGCTTGCATGGCTTTGTTAAGGATATGATGGGTATACGCAAATGGGTAGCCGATGAGGAGGTATTAGAGGCTATTGAGTCTGCCGAAGCCGAGATGCTCCGCAATGGTATTGTTGCAGTGGGCGACATTAGCAACCACGATTTTACCTTCGCACAAAAGGCCAAGCGCAATATGCTCTACCATACGTTTATAGAGCTGTTTGGATTGAATCCCGAAAAGGCCGAAGAGGTGTTTGATAGTGGCGCAAAGCTCTTAAGTCAATTAGGCCAAGCATTACTTAATGCCCCTGCCAATATTACCCCACATGCTACCTATTCGTTATCTAACAAACTGCTAAAGCTGATTGCTGAGCATAACTACCTGGGCAACGGAATAATATCTATCCATAACCAGGAAACGGAAGGCGAGAACGAACTGTTCCGCACCGGAACCGGCCCTATGGCAGAGCAAATGGCCAAGTTTGGGCTGGATTTGAGTACTTATAAGCCTACAGGATTTAACTCATTAGCATCTACTGTAGTGCACCTGCCTAACTGCAACCGCATACTGCTGGTGCATAATACTGTAAGCACCAAAGAAGATGTGCAATGGGCCATGGATTATAGCAAGCTGGTATACTGGGCGCTATGCCCCAATGCCAATTTGTATATAGAAAACAAGCTGCCCGATGTGCCTATGCTACGCCAAATGGGAGCTAAAATAGTGGTGGGGACTGATAGTTACGCCTCTAACGATAGCCTGTCTATTCTTGATGAATTGAAAACTATTGCAGCTAACTTCCCTGAAACACCTACTGCCGAATTAATACAATGGGCCACCCTAAACGGCGCCGAAGCCTTAGGCTTTAAGCAACAACTGGGCACGTTTGACAAAGGCAAAACTCCGGGCGTAAACCTTGTTACGGTTGATTCTAACGGAAATATTTCCAGAGAGTCTTCTGTTTCTAAAATCGCATAGAAGAATTTAAAGTCCCCCTCACTCCTTTAGGAGAGGGGGATTTAGGGGGTGAGGGAACCTAAAACTGAAAGTAAATAAACGGCTGCACGGTTTCGCTGGCGTATTGGATGATTAGCTGTATAGTGATTACAAACGCTACGGCTTTAGCCCAGAAAGGCATGCGTACAAACCCATCGGTAATGGCAGGGAACCACTTAGACGGGATAAAGTGGATAGCATAACCAATCAGTACAAATACAACAAATGTTTTACGCACAGCCAGGAATGGCGCAACATAGGCTAAGTCCATGTTGTAGACAATGCTGTGTATCATATCCCAGGCAGTGGTAAAGTCTTTCGCGCGGAAGAATATCCACAGAAACACTACAAAATGGAACGTAATAAGCCACGATACAGCCTTGCTGAATAGGTTAGAATTAACTGCAGGTTTAAACGTTTCGGTATAGAATTTATGAATGGCTAAACCAACCCCATGCGATGCTCCCCAGAACACAAAATTCCACGATGGGCCATGCCAAAATCCACCAATCAGCATGGTTAAAAACGAGTTTAAATACGTGCGGAAACGTCCTTTGCGGTTACCACCTAATGGCACGTATAGATAATCCCGCAACCATTGCGATAGCGATATATGCCAACGCCGCCAGAAATCAGTTAGGTTAAGTGCCTGGTAAGGCTTGTTAAAGTTGCTGCCCAGTTCAAAGCCCATCATCTTGGCAATGCCAATGGCAATATCAGAATAGCCGGAAAAGTCACAGTATATCTGGAGCGTATAGCCATAAATAGCCATCAGGTTTTCAAAGCCGCTGTAGGTCTTCGGGTCGGCAAAAATAAGGTCGTTATACTGTGCAATATAATCGGCCAGTACCGCCTTTTTCAGCAAGCCTATTATTACCAAAAACAACCCGGTGTTTATTTGTACCCTATCCAGTATAACCTTCTCATTCAACTGCGGTAAAAAGAACTTAGCCCTTACAATTGGCCCTGCCACCAGGTGAGGGAAGAAGGTCATGTAAAAGGCGTAATCGAGGAAGTTGTTGGTTGGTTTAATCTCGCCCCTGTACACATCAATAATGTAACTAAGGGTTTGAAAGGTATAGAACGATATACCAATGGGCAGAAATATATCCAGCCTTTGGAATGGCTCTCCGTTTGCTGCCGCTACGTTTTCTAAAAAGAAGTTGGTGTACTTAAAGTAAAACAGCAGCCCCAAACTACTGACCAGTGAGAGGATGAGGTAGAGCTTTTTCTGCGCCTTGGTTTTAGATTGATAAATGAGCAGAGCCAGCCCGTAGTCTACAATTACCGTGAGCAGTAAAATACCTAAATACCCCCCGCTCGATTTGTAGTAGAAGAAGAAACTAAACACCAGCACATACAGTGTGCGCGACAGTTTATTTTTGTAGATAGCCGCGTAGATAGCCATAAACACAGTAAATACAAACAAGAACTGCCCGCTGTTAAACAACATGGGGTGGTCAGGGTCGTAAGTAAAAAGCTGCTTTATAGCGTACCAAATATCCATTACAGGCCGGGCGGTGGGTTAGGTTTTAAAATTTCGGTGTGCGGAACTTTATCATGAAAAGTATCAGGTTTAACCATCAATATCTTATCGTCGCAGCCCGTCATCATAAACTTAGCAATAGAGTCGGCCCAGATAAAGGCATCTTCCTTTACGGGGTGCGCACCGTCTTTCTTGCGTTTCATTTTAATTTTCTTCGACTCAAAGTAGTGGCCCTTGCCTGCCTTTTCTAAAATCATATCGTTAATGCCGGTATCGTCTTTCCAGTTGGGTGGGCCTACCCAAAGGTATTTGCGGTCGCCAATCTGGTTGATGATGTGCTGCACCATGGTATCGCGGTCGGTCTTAATGTCTTTAATAAAAAGCTCATTTGCCCCTAACGATACTACCACATACGTAGATTCGTATTTATCTATAAAGTGCTTCAAAGTATCGCATGTGCCATACCATAACGATGATGAACTATACCAGATAACAGTCTCTACCGAGTGGCCGTTTTTCTTGGCATAATCATTTAAGCGGATGCGGAGGTACTCCAGCATACTATCGCCAATAAACAGAAATTTTTGCGCGGTAGAATCCACCTTCATCTTCTTTTCCAGGGCTTCTTTAGTGGTATCAACGGCGGCTACCAAAGGCTTTTTCGCAGGCTCGTAAAAGAAGTTTTTAATCTTAGATTGCTTAACCTTAAAATCGAAAAATGAATAAGTCTTTGGCGCAAAAGAATAGGCAGAAAAAAGGATAATAGTAAACGCGAATAGGCCCAATACCTTATACAACTCTACTACAGGCTTTTTGTCTGACATGGGTACTGGTTAGGCTGCTGCTTTATTTTTTAGTTTGAAAAAACATCCACTTTAACAAATCGGGGGTGCTATATGCCTGGTCCCAAACAAAATGGCCTACTTCGTAATACGTAACTTTTGGGTGCCCGCCGGCAGCGTTGATAGCAGCGACCATATTGCGTGTGCGTTCGGGTTTTACCAGTTTATCGGTTGTCCCGTGAAAAGCCCAGATAGGCATACTCTTAAGTTTAGGCGCTTGAGCTTCGTCGCCACCACCGCAAATAGGCACAGCGGCTGCAAAAAAGTCAGGGCGGCGTTGCATGGCATCCCACGTTCCGTACCCACCCATAGAAAGGCCGGTAATGTATATGCGGGTACTGTCAATATACGGTAGCTTTTTAAGGCTGTCTATAACAGCAAACACCAGCGTCATAGGGTCCGACGGTTTAGCCGGCATGGTATGCTTAAGCAGTTTCCAGTCGGTTTCTACCCACCGTTTGGTAGTAGGGCACTGCGGTGCAAAAATGGCGCACTGGTATTTGCTTTGGGCGCTATCGGCCATAAAGTATTTTACTCCATGAAAGAGTTGTGCATTGTTGTCGTTACCTCGTTCTCCTGCACCATGTAGAAATATAACTAATGGTAGTTTAGTCTCCTCATTAATCTTAGGAACATAATAACGGTAGGGCAGGGTGTCTTTGCCTGCAATTTTAGTGTGCTTAGAAAAAGAGTTTTTCCACTCATCCTGCGCGTTGGCATAAGCAAATACAAGCAGCATTACCAGGGTAAGCAAGGTGCGTATTTTACTGCGATGTATTAAAGTAGCCACTGGCGTAATACTATTATTTGATAGATAGATGAGCGATTTTGCCGGCAAATATATACGCATTATCTACATTTGGGTTTTAAAATGGTATAAATAGTTATGCACGCACTGGCTACCCGTTTACAAGAGTATGTAGCTGAAGAAAACCTTTTTTCTTCGGGCAACCACTTGTTGGTAGCTGTAAGTGGCGGCATAGACTCTATGGTGCTGCTGCATATCTTGCAAAACACAGGCCATAAAATAAGCGTAGCGCATTGCAACTTTACCTTGCGTGGCGCAGAGGCTGATGCAGATGAGGCTTTTGTCCGTGCCTACTGCAAAAAACACAAGCTGGCTTTGCATGCCGAAAGCTTTAAAACAAAAGAGATAGCCAAGGAAAGTGGGGAGTCTATTCAAATGGCGGCGCGCAGGTTGAGGTACGAGTGGTTTGAAGCGCTAATGCTGATACATGACTACGCCTATGTAGCCACTGCGCACAATGCTAATGATGTGGCCGAAACGTTTTTTGTAAACCTTAGCAGGGGAACAGGGTTAAGTGGACTAACCGGCATCAAACCTAAAATAGGAAATGTGGTAAGGCCGTTGCTTTTTGCCTCGCGGGCCGATATTGAAGCCTATGCAAAGGCCAATAAAATTAAGTGGCGCGATGATAGCAGCAACCAAAGTGTAAAATACCGCCGAAACCTTATCCGCCATAAGGTTATTCCCATTTTTGAAACAATAAACCCATCGTTCAACCAAAGTATTATAAAGACTATTGCCCGTTTAGAGCAGAGCAATACCGTGCTTAAGCAGTTTATGGATGCTACTTTGGAAGAGGCAATAACCCAGAAAGAAGGGAAAATATATATCAGCATAAAGCATATTAAAAAGCTGAAACCGCTTAGCTTGTATTTGTTTGAACTATTACATCCCTATGGCTTTAATGCTGAGCAGATTGAAGATATTGAGGAATGCCTGAGCCGCCAATCGGGACAACAATTTATAGCTGAAGAATACGAGCTGTTGCACGATAGGGAGTTCCTCATCATTTGCCCTAAAAAGGAACGCGACGAAAAGGAATACCTGATTGAAATTGGCACTAAGCAGGTTACCAAACCTGTTAAACTGACATTTAGCGTAAAAACGTTCACTGCCAAAATCAACCTGAAACAACCGCCTACCGTTGCCATACTCGATTTTGATAAGTTAACCTATCCCTTAACCCTCCGCCGCTGGCGCGTTGGCGACCGTTTTCAGCCATTTGGCATGAATAAGGGCAAACTGCTTAGCGACTTTTTTAAAGACAGCAAGCTAAGCAAAGACGAAAAGGACGAGGTTTGGATATTGGAAAGTGGCGGCAAAATAGCATGGATAGTAGGCCACAGGGCCGATAACCGCTTTAGGGTTACCGATAAAACAAAGGTGGCTTTTACAATAACGGCATAGGTTGTACGTCTACAATAAGAAAGTAGCGGAAATGACGTATTGTCATGTATTTTCAATCCGCATGCTTTTTGATACATTTGTTTAAAACACTGACAAAACAATGAACAGAAATGTAATTATTTTAGCCGTTATAGCCGGTTTCTTCTTAATATTTGGCCTATGGGGTTGTTCCTCATATAACGGCATGGTTGATAAGCAATTGGTAGTTGACCAGAAATGGGCCGACGTACAAAGCGCTTACCAACGCAGGTTAGACCTTATTCCTAACCTTGTTGCAACCGTAAAAGGCTATGCCGACTTTGAAAAAAGCACGTTAACCGCAGTTACTGAGGCACGCGCCAAGGCAACCAGTATTAACATTACCGCCAACGACATGACCGAGGAAAACATGAAAAAATTCCAGTCGGCGCAAAATGGTTTGGCAGGTGCTTTAAAAACGCTGTTGGCTGTGTCAGAGAATTACCCTGACTTAAAGGCTAACACCAACTTTTTAGAGTTGCAAACAGAGCTTTCGCGTACAGAAAACCGTATCAACGTTTCGCGCAACGATTATAACGCTGCTGTTACGGTATACAATAGTGCTGTTAAGCGTTTTCCGGGAAAAATTATAGCCGGCATAACAGGCTTTGAGCCACGACCCATGTTTACGGCTGATGCAGGTGCGGAAAAAGCCCCAACAGTTAAATTCTAAGCATGTCGCAACAGCAGCCATTGCTTTCTATAGCTTCTGAAGAAGAAGTAATAGCCGCCATTAAGCAGGCCGAGTTAAAAACATCGGGCGAGATACGCCTGCATGTAGAGCCGGCCTGCGAAGGCGATGCCTTTGCCCGCGCTATGGAGGTTTTTGGTGAGCAGGAAATGTACAAGACCAAAGAGCGCAATGGCATACTCTTTTACTTTGCTATAAACAGCCGCAAGTTTGCGGTTGTGGGCGATGAAGGCATACATGCCAAGGTACACGATGAGTTTTGGATGACCATTCGCGATGTGATACAGGAAAATTTCAGGCACGACAGTTTTGTACCGGGCCTGGTAAAAGGCATTGAAATGGCAGGCGAAAAACTTGCTATACATTTTCCATGGAGAGAAGGCGACTCGAATGAGTTGTCTGATGATATTTCAATAGGTAATTAATGCGCAGGTATTTACTCTTTATTCCGTTTTTATTGTTGGTGCTCTTTAGCGCCAATGCACAGGAATTCCCTGAGCCGCTAAGCCCTAAGCGCATGGTTAACGACTTTGCAGGCATGCTTAGTCCTGACGAGAACAGCCTGTTGGAGCAAAAGCTACGTGCGGTTAATGATAGTAACTCTATAGAGTTTGCCATAATAGCCATTAACACTACCGGCGATTACGATATTGAGGACTATGCACTGAAGATTGGCCGCAAGTGGGGCATAGGTAAAAAAGATAAAAACAACGGTATACTTATCCTGGTTGCTTTAGACGACCGCAAAATTGATATTGAAGTTGGCCCCGGGTTGGAAGACCGTGTTACCGATGGACTTGCTAAACGGGTTATTGAGAATGATATTAAACCGGCATTCAAACAAAAGAACTATTACGAGGGGCTTGATAAAGGAACCAACTCGTTAATAGAAATGGTAGCCGGGCGCTACAAGGCCGACGAAAAAGGCGGAGACGGTCCGGGTATTGGCTGGATAATATTCATCATAATTATCATTATAATACTGGTAGGCGTTTTCGGAAAAGGCGGCGGTGGTGGTATCCGTGGCGGTGGCATGGGCCCAATATTCTGGGGTGGAGGTGGCGGCGGCTCTTGGGGCGGCGGCGGAGGCTTCGGCGGTTTTGGCGGCGGCAGCTTTGGCGGTGGAGGTGCCAGCGGAAGTTGGTAAGCTTTAATGAAAAACGAATAACTAAAAATGAAAAATGCTGTACATTGCAGCTAATAGTTATTTTTCGTTTTTCATTTTGATTTTTTCATTGCTACGATGATTACTAATTCTAAAAGAGATTCCATTTTTGTAATACTGGCAGGCATTTTTATTACCAATGCCGTGGTGGCTGAGGTTATAGGTGCTAAGCTTATTACCCTTGGGCCGTTTACACTCAGCATGGGTATTTTGCCCTGGCCCATTGTTTTTCTTACTACCGATTTAATAAACGAATACTTTGGTAAAAGCGGGGTGCGTAGGCTCTCGTTGCTTACTGCTGCGCTTATAGCCTATGCTTTTATAGTGATATTTTTTGCCATGCAGGTTCCCGCCTCGCCTTTTTCTAATGTGGGAGATGCAGAGTTTAACAAGGTACTGGGGCAATCGCAGTTGATAATAGTAGGCAGCATTACCGCCTTTTTGGTAAGCCAGTTGATTGATGTTTTTGTGTTTTGGTTTTTACGCGAGCGTACCGGCGGAAAGATGCTTTGGCTGCGGGCAACAGGCTCAACAGTAGTATCGCAGTTGGTAGATTCTTTTATAGTGCTGGGCATTGCATTTTACCTGCCTGATGTGTTTAATTTTTACGATAAACCTGCAGATAAGCTTATGACCTTTAACCAGTTTATAGCCATAGGTTTTACAGGTTATTTGTTTAAGCTGCTTATTGCAGTAGGCCTAACGCCGATTATTTATGCAACCCACGCTGCCATTGATAAATACCTTGGTAAGAACGATGCTAAAGAGCTTATTAAACGCACCGCCGAAGAGGTTTTACACCATAAGGTAGAGGAATAGCATTTTACAGGTGCTATGTGACCATAATCACCATAAGCATCAATATATCCCAACTTTTTGTAAGTTTAAGTGTATAAATACGTCTAATGTCGAACGATTAAATTATTTTTGACTTTTACATATCTCTAATGAATAGAATTTTTTCACGTTTCCTTTTCCTATTGCTTGCAGCTATTAGCGTTGGTGTTAATGCGCAAGGCCTTAACGGTGGTATAGACGAGCCTGTTGAATGGTCGGTTGAGTTTAAGAAAACCAGCGATACCGAAGGGGAGATTATTTTAACAGCGGTAATTGATAAAGGCTACGACCTTTACTCGCAATACAACCCACCATCAAAAGACGGTTTAGGAGGCGGACTGCCACTTAAATTTATCTACAAAACCAACAAAGACTACGCTTTAGTTGGTAAAACCATTGAACCCACTTACAAAAAGCACTATAACGATATTTGGGAAAGCGACGAATACTTCTTTATTGATAAAGCAGTGTTTAAGCAAAAAGTAAAAATCAATACTAAGGACTACTTTGTTATCAAGGGTTCGTTAGAAGGGCAGGCCTGTGTAGAAGGCATGTGCAAGCAAACAGCCTTCAAATTTTCAGTAGAGGTAAATATTGAAAACAAAGGCAAAAGCGCAGATGTTGATACTTCTTCAAAAGTAACACCTGCTGTTAATCCGGGAGATACTGCAGCACAAACAGCCGGTTTGGCGCCATTACTTTCAGATAAGTATATAAGCAAAATGCAAAAGGTAGCCGATGCTAAACTGGAAACACAATGCGGCGATGCTACGTTTGAAAAACTTGATTTAGGCTCTCTTTGGTCAATATTCTTTTTGGCATTTGGCGCCGGTTTAGTGGCCCTGTTAATGCCCTGCTTATTCCCGCTGATACCGCTTAACGTAAGCTTTTTTACCAAGCATAGCCCTACCCGTGCAAAAGGTATTTTCAATGCTATTATCTATGGCTTTTCTATCATATTCATATTTGTAGTTCCCGGCTATATCATCACTAAAATATTTGGGTCTGATGCGTTAAATGCCATATCAACCAGCGCGTTTTTTAACTGGCTGTTCTTTATCGTCTTTATGCTGTTTGCCATATCGTTCTTTGGTGCGTTTGAAATTACGTTACCAAGCCGCTTTGTAAACTCGGTAGACAAGCAATCAGACCGTGGCGGTATTATAGGCATCTTCTTTATGGCCTTTACGTTGGTGCTGGTTTCATTCTCTTGCACCGGCCCGCTATTGGGTACGCTAATGGTAGAGGCGGTTTACAAGGGCGGCGATTTAGCCCTGGTAATAGCGCTTCTGGGTTTTGGTGTCGGGCTGGCGTTGCCGTTTATGCTATTGGCTATTTTCCCGGGCTGGTTAAACACCCTGCCAAAATCGGGCGGCTGGTTAAATACCGTAAAAGTTTGCTTTGGTTTTATAGAGCTTGCTTTGGCCATGAAGTTTATATCAAACATAGACTTAGCCTACCATTGGGACTTTTTAAAACGCGAACTTTTCATTTCAATATGGGTGGCCATTTTCGGCGCTATGGCATTGTACCTGTTTGGTAAAATACGCACAGCTAAAGAAACTCCTACCGATGGCATTGGCACTTTCCGTATGATGTTTGCTTTGGCTACTTTATCATTTACTGTATACCTAAGTACAGGCTTGTTCGGTGGCCCTTTAAGCATGTTGGCAGGTTACATTCCCCCGGCATATTACAATGAGCGCAATACCGAACAAAGCCATTGCCCTCCGGGCTTTAACTGCTTTAACGACCTTGATGAAGGCATGAACTATGCCAAGCAGCAGGGCAAACCGGTTATGATTGATTTTACCGGGTTTAACTGTGCAAACTGCCGTAAAATGGAAGACAAGGTGTTTGTTGACGCGGGAGTTAAAAAACTTATTTCGGAAGACTACGTATTGATATCATTATACTGCGATGATAAAGAAGCCCTGGATCCTAAAGATGTGTATACTTCTCCCTTTTCTGGCGAAGAGATAACCACTGTAGGCGGCAAGTGGAGCGATTTGCAAAAGATGGTTTACAACGCTAACGCGCAGCCTATGTATGTGTTGGTTGATAACGACGGTAAGCTGCTAAACGTGCCACGCAATTATAATGTGGACATACCCGCTTACGAGAAATTTTTACGAGATGGCCTATGCCGTTACGATGTACGTAAAAAGTAATCAAATGAAAACCTTAATCAGTATGGCTGCCGCAGCTTTGTTGCTTTACGGCTGCGCATCTACCGACTCGTCTAACTCCGACAACGTAAAGCAAACCGAGGTTTGGCAAAACTACTGGGTTGAATATAACGAGGCCGGCGATGAGCTTACTTCGGGCTGCACCTTTAGGTTTGGAGGCAGCACCGGCACCACATTAGAACTTACCAGGCCTGCCAATGTCGTTTTTCAAGGCAAAGAGCTTACCTCATCAACCGGGGTGCTTATAGAGGGTGTTATCGGAGGCACGCATTACAGCTATTCGGGCAAAGGTTTTAAGCCTGAGTACACTTTTAAGTACACCAATAACGACGGTAAAACATTCACTAACAGTATAGGTGTAACAAAATGTGTGGTAGATGATGTGCCCGAGTTGTTAGATGCCGGGAAAACTAATACCTTTGCATTTAAGTTACCTCCTGTTGCCCCCGGAGAACATTTACGGGTAGAGGTAACCAATAGCCAGAACAATTGGGTTTACATTGATGAACCGTTGATTGACGGAACATCGGTAACCATAAAAGGCAGCGAGCTGGCCGAATTAGGAAACGGAACGGTAAACGTGAGGTTTCAAAAAACAAAAAGCAATGCCTTAACAGAGGCGGAGCATTTGGGAGGAAATATTGGAATTACATAT
>JBIPNX010000115.1:0-6509 GCA_044378145.1 Flavobacteriales bacterium
CCGAAACCCTTACCGACGGGCTTATCTGCTTTACCTGCTACGAAGAGAGTGGGGGAGGCAATGCAAGTGTGGTAGGCAAGTATATATACGAGCAATACGGCGTTATGCAAGCCTTGATATCTGACATTACGTGGAAGACAGAAGGAGTAGAACATGGCAAAGGGGTGGCCCTTTCCATTCGCGACTCAGGAATACCCCGCAGGGCTTTCTATGAGAAGATACTGGGAATGGCCAAAGAAAGCGGCATTGCATTTCAGCTGGAGGTGGAGGGAGCCGGTGGCAGCGATGGTACCGAACTTCAAAAATCGCCCTATCCTTTCGATTGGTTGTTTATTGGTGCCCCCGAAGATTTTGTGCATACACCCAACGAAAAGGTGCATAAAGACGACATTTATTCAATGGAAGCAATGTATAAGTATTTGATGCAGAACCTATAAGGTACTGCAAACATTGCAGTTGTTTATAAATGTAAAAAACTTGTGAGTAAATTCTGTTTTGATAGCTGAATGTATCAAATAATAGCATAAATTTGCGTTCCTAATAAAAAAGTGAGTATTATGTTTAAACGTTTTGGTTTAGTTGCATTGGTTGCTGTTATGCTTGTAGCTTGTGGAAAATCGTATACCCCGAAAGAGGTTGCCGATAACTTCTTTAAAGCCGTACAAGCTAAGAACTATGACGAGGCAAATAAATTTGCTACTCCAAAAGGTATTGAAGCTGTTGGCCAGTTGAAAGACTTTACCAATGCCGACGCTAACAGTGTTAAATTTAACTTTGTTGTTGCAGAGCCTGTAGTTACCGGCGATAGCGCAACCGTTAAATACACCAACGAAGGAGTTGAAAAAACCGCCCGCCTGAAAAAAATTGACGGCAGTTGGTTAATTGATGTTACTATTGAAGACCTGTTGGGTGATGCCGGTGCTCCGGTAGAAACTCCAATGGAGCCTGTGGTTGAGCCTACTGCTGATGCAGCAGCCGGTGATACTGCAAAAAAATAATTACCGTGTTTAAAAAGTATTTAAACATATCTGGAATACTATTTGACGTTCTTTTTTTAGCCGGAATTGCTTATCTGGTATCGGAATATTTTAATGATGCAGCTGTTAATGTTGACCCGGTAAATGCCTACACATCGTGGCAAAACCAACACATTAACCCCGACTCTTTAGAAAGTGGTGATTTGATTTTAAGGGACAGCCGCGGCTTTTTTAGCCAGGTTTTCCGCAAAGCATCGCAAGAGCAAAAGCTTTACTCACACTCGGGTATTATAATGAAAGATACCGTTAATGGTAAGGTTAAGCTTTTTGTTTACCACTGTGTTGGTGGCGAAGAAAACGTAACCAACAAGATGAAGAGGGACCCGATTGAAATATTTTGCACCCCAGAGTCAAACTATGCCTTTGGTATTTACAAGTACGATTTACCCCCCGATACCAAAACCAAGTTTGTAAAAGAGATAAGGAAATATTATAAAATGGGGATGGAGTTTGATTTAGAGCTAGACCTTTCTACTGACGATAAGATGTACTGTTCAGAGATTATCTACAAATCATTACTTGCTGTAACTAAAACTGATACTATTGAAGTTGACAGAACCAGCACAACAAAACCATATATTCCGTTAGATAAATTATATTTGAATAAATTTACACGGAAATTAACACACGTAGAATATAAATAACTTAATAAAAAACAATTATAACAATAACTATGAAAAACACAATCAAATTATTAGGAGGCGCTCTTGTAGCTGCCGTTATTCTTTTCACTTCATGCGGTGGTGCTGAAACTCCAAAAGCGGTTTCTGAGAAATTCATGAATGCAATCGAAGACAAAAAATACGATGAGGCAGCTCAGTACGCTACTGACGACACTAAAGCTGTTATCGAACTAATTAAAGGTGGCAAAGGCAACGATACTAAACGTGAATTCGTTTGGGGCGAAGAGAAAATTGACGGCGACAAAGCTACCGTTAAATACAAAGTTAAAGGTTCTGACAAAGACGAAGAAGTTAGCCTAATTAAAAAAGACGACAAATGGTTAGTTTCTATGACTAAATCTCAAATGACCGGCAAAACAGGTCTTGAAGGTTTAGGTGGTGGTATGGAAGGTACTGAAGCTGCTCCGGCAGAAGGTACTGAAGCAGCTCCTGCAGAAGGCGAAGCAGCTCCAGCTGAGACTAAGTAATTTGTATTTAATACAAGTATTTAGAAAAGGCCCCCAACGGGGCCTTTTCTCTTTTTAGTACACGCCTGTTCAATTACTGCTTTTAACAGTTTTTCGAGAAAAATACAGATATAATAAAAATAGCTGCATAATTCTTGTGTAATTAGAAAAAAAGTAGTTTCTTTGCAGTCCTTAAAAAATAAGCATTCAAGCTCATGTCACAAGTTTGTCAATTAACAGGAAAGAAAGCCATTGTAGGCCATAAAGTATCGTTTTCTAACAAGAAGACTCTACGTCGTTTTAACCCGAATTTGATTAAGAAAACCTTTACTGTTCCTGAAACAGGCGAGGTTATCACCCTTAAGATATCTACTTCGGCTCTACGCACAGTAAACAAGAAAGGTATTAACGCCTGTCTTAAAGAAGCCCGCGAAAAAGGCTTTATCCGCTAGTAGCTGATTCAAAAATAGTATACAACCCTGTCCGCCTTTGGCGGGCGGGGTTTTTTGTTGACCTAAATTTCTTGCCGTTATCCATAACCCTATCCCCTAATTATTACCTTTGTCTCCAAATTTTTTGGATATGAAATACGATTTGATTGTTATAGGAAGTGGTCCCGGTGGTTATGTAGCCGCCATAAGGGGCTCTCAATTAGGTTTAAAGGTAGCTGTAGTAGAAAAGGATGAGTTAGGCGGTGTTTGCCTTAACTGGGGCTGTATACCAACCAAGGCGTTGCTTAAAAGCGCCCAGGTGTTCGATTATATAAACCATGCTGCCGATTACGGTATTAACGTAGATAAAAGCAGTGCTGACTTTGGCGCAGTTGTTAAACGCAGCCGTGGCGTTGCCGATGCTATGAGCAAAGGCGTCCAGTTTTTAATGAAGAAAAACAAAATTGACGTTATACAAGGCTTTGGCAAGGTAAAAGGCGGTAAAAAGGTTAGCGTTACCGATGCTAACGGCATTGCAGTTGACTACGAAGCCGACCATATAATTATTGCTACCGGTGGTCGCAGCCGCGAGCTTCCAAACCTGAAACAGGATGGCAAGAAGATTATTGGTTACCGCGAAGCCATGGTACTGCCCGAATTGCCTAAAAGCATGGTAGTGGTAGGCTCTGGCGCCATTGGCGTTGAGTTTGCCTATTTCTATAAAGCTATGGGTACTGATGTTACCATAGTTGAGTACATGCCTAATGTTGTTCCTGTAGAAGACGAAGAGGTGTCTAAACAACTGGAGCGCAGCTTTAAAAAGGCAGGCATTAAAATTTATACCGAGGCAGAAGTTACGGGAGTTGACACCCTTGGCAAAACCTGCAAAGTGGCTGTTAAAACCAAAAAAGGCGAGGAGATACTGGAAGCAGATGTAGTACTATCAGCTGTTGGGGTTTCGTCTAACATAGAAGGTATTGGCCTGGAAGATGCCGGTGTGGTTACTGATAAGGGTAAAATTGTGGTTGACGAGTTCTACAAGACTAATATACCGGGAATTTATGCCATTGGCGATGTGGTAAAAGGCCAGGCACTTGCCCACGTAGCCAGCGCCGAAGCTATTATATGTGTGGAAAAGATAACAGGCCACAACCCTGAACCGCTTAATTACAATAACATCCCGGGTTGTACTTACTGCTCGCCTGAGATAGCCTCGGTTGGTTATACTGAGAAAGCCGCTAAAGAGGCTGGCTACGAGCTTAAGGTGGGTAAATTCCCATTCTCAGCATCGGGCAAGGCTAAGGCCGGTGGCAACCACGATGGTTTTGTAAAACTGATATTTGATGCTAAATACGGTGAGTTGCTAGGCGCGCACTTTATTGGCGCTAATGTTACCGAAATGATTGCTGAGATTGTAGTAGCCCGTAAGCTGGAAACTACATGCCACGAGATGATAAAATCGGTACACCCGCACCCAACCATGAGCGAGGCAATAATGGAAGCTGCCGCCGCTGCGTATGGTGAGGTTATCCACTTGTAAACTAAAAGTTAAAAGATAAAAGTGAAGCCCTGCAGAAATGTGGGGCTTTTTCGTGATAATAAACGGAATACAAACTACTGATTACTGACTACTAAAAATTAATCCCAATATCAATACTTTTTAGTTTACGGTACATATCAGTAGCGTAGTTATCAGTCATGCCGGATACATAATCCAATACGCCCAGCACGCGGTTATAGACAGGTTGCCCTTCGTATAAATATTGTGGTGGAATTAGTTTCAATGCTTTTTGGTCAGATTTTTCCCTGTTTTCTTTGTCAATTATTGTTGGGGGAATAAAATGCGACAGTAGCTCGTACATTATTGTATAGCCTGCATTTTCAATCTCTACCACCCCACGGTAATTATAAATATTATCAATAGAAAATTTGTAAATTTCTTTAATAGCGCTACAGTCTTCTGCAATAATATCCAGAATGGGTTTACTCATAGTGCCTGCTATTATATCATCGGCATACTGCTCAAATACCCTATGGCTGCGTGTAATAAGTGCGCTAATACATGTAGCACGTAAAAAAGAAATACGCTCGTTTTTATCGGGCATTGTACTTAAAATATCCCTGTTGCGTTGTTTTTTTTCGGGTAACAAATCATCAAGTAACCGCAGCATTATATCAGTGCAGGTATTATGGTCTATAATACCCAATCGTTGAGAGTCTTCCAGGTCAATAACATTATAGCAAATATCATCGGCAGCCTCTACCAGCCATACAAAGGGGTGGCGCAGGTAAACATCGGGGTTACTGCTTTCCTTTACCATGCCGGTATTTTTAGCAATTAAAGAGAATGTTTCTTTTTCTGATTGAAAGAAACCAAACTTTTTGCGGTGCAATATCCCTTTCTTAGAGGCAATAGACTCGCAAGGATATTTTGCAATAGTGGCAAGGGTGGTATGGGTAAGTTTCATTCCGCCCTCGCTTTTGCCGTTTTGCTGCTGGGTAAGCATACGCATGGCATTAGCGTTGCCCTCAAAATGGACAAAGTCGGCCCATTGGGCTTCTGTAAATAAAGGCTTTAGCTGCGCTTCGTGTTTTTTAAAATAGTTAGCAATGGCGTCTTCCCCACTATGTCCAAAGGCAGGGTTACCAATATCGTGGCAAAGGCACGCGGCCGCTATTACATTGTATAAATTATGGTTGTAAAACTCTTTAGAGTCATCAGTAAGTTTGCCTCCGTATTTTTTAACAATAAAATCGCCGGCAAGGCGGCCCAATGAGCGCCCAACCGATGAAACCTCTAATGAATGGGTAAGCCTGTTATGTACAAAAACGCTTCCCGGCAAAGGAAAAACCTGAGTTTTATTCTGTAGCCTTCGGAACGATGCCGAAAAAATTATACGATCATAATCGCGTTGATATTCTGTGCGGGGGTCGGTATTTGCAGTGGTTGAGTGGATACCGGTACGTGCAGCAGAATAAAGCCTGTTTAAATCCATAAAGGCAAATATAGCGTATAGAGAGTATTATGAATGGGGAATTTAGGATTAAATCAGGTAAATCATGATTAAGACAATTTAGCTATCTTTGTGGCTTACATTTAACTGAATGTGCGGAATTACGGGCGTTGTTGCCCTTAGTGAAAAAGGCAAAAAATACTTAGAAAGGGTACCCCTGGCTATTGATGCAATGGCAAGTCGCGGACCCGATGGCAATGGCATTTATACCCATAAAAATGCTGCATTAGGCCACTTAAGGTTATCCATTATAGATACTACTGCTGCTGCTAACCAGCCTTTTACCGACCCAAGTGGTCGCTATACAGTAGTTTTTAATGGTGAGTTTTTTAACTTTCAAAAATACCGCCAACAATTAATTGATAAAGGGATTGAGTTGCGTTCTACAGGCGATACCGAAGTGCTTTTGCACCTGTATATTTTAGAGGGCGAAGACTTTGTACGAAAAATGAATGGCTTTTTTGCCCTGGCTATTTACGATAAGGTTAACGAAACAGTTTTTATAGCCCGAGATCGCTACGGAGTTAAGCCCTTTTATATTTACCACGATACAGAGAAAATTATCTTCTCTTCAGAAATGAAGGGCCTGCTGGCGTATGGTATCAAAAAGGATATTGATTATGTATCGCTATACAGCTACCTGCAGCTAAACTATGTACCCGGCAATAACAGCATTTTTAAAAATGTAATAAAGCTTAAACCGGGTAATTATGGCCTTATTAAGCCTAACGGTCAAATAGATTTTACAGAATACTACCATATAGACCCTACTGCTGCATTTAGTGGTGAGGTTCCCGGCTATGATGATGCACAGAAGAAACTGGTTGAGTTATTGGATTCATCGGTAGAGCGAAGGATGATAAGTGACGTGCCTTTAGGTGCGTTTTTAAGCGGGGGT
>JBIPNX010000116.1:0-6492 GCA_044378145.1 Flavobacteriales bacterium
TGTTGAACAACATCAACCTGAAGATAGAAAAAGGCAAAACAATAGCGTTAGTTGGTCCATCGGGAGCGGGTAAAACCACCCTGGCCGATTTACTGCCCCGCTTTTACGATTGTACCGAAGGTGAATTGCTGATTGACGGTAAGAACGTTAAGGACTTAAGCATTCATTCGTTAAGGGGTTTAATAGGCGTTGTATCGCAAGAAACAGTGCTGTTTAATGATAGTGTAGCCAATAACATATTATTGGGCAAACAAGGCGCCACCAAGGCAGAAATTGAAGAAGCAGGCCGCATTGCCAACGCGCAGGAGTTTATTGCCAAGCTTGATGGTGGCTATACTTATAACATAGGCGATAGGGGCACCAAGCTATCGGGCGGGCAAAGGCAGCGTTTGAGCATAGCCCGTGCCGTTCTTAAAAATCCACCAATACTGATATTGGACGAGGCTACTTCGGCGTTGGATACGGAGTCGGAAAAACTGGTACAGGATGCCCTTACGGTTTTAATGAAAACCCGCACCTCCATTGTAATAGCGCACCGTTTGTCTACCATACAGAATGCCGACGAAATCATAGTTCTTAATGATGGCGAAATAGTAGAACGGGGCACTCATAATGATTTGATTAATAAAGGCGGCCTATACAAACGCCTGTGCGACTTGCAGGCATTCCATTGATTTTTCTACATTTGCCCCAGAAAACCATATTTAAAAAACGAAAATGAAAAAAGTAATTATTACCCTTATTGCTGCGGTTGCTACTGTAGGCTTCACTTTTGGCCAGGTTCCACCAAATCCGGGCTTTGAAAACTGGACCAACAGCGGTACTTATGAAGAACCAGATAACTGGGGTACACTAAACTTTGCTTCGGCATTTGTTCCGGGATTCCCTATTACCTGCGAAAAATCTACCGAGTTTCACGGTGGCCAGTACGCGGTAAAATTAACTACTACAGCAAGTTCTGTTGACATTAGCACTTTTGGCTTCCCTTACGATACCGTACCGGGCATGCTAATATTGGGCGACCTTAGCATTGGTTCTTTAGGTAAACCATATGCTCAACGCCCTGCTTCTATGGGCTTTTGGTACAAATACACTTCGGTGGGTGGAGACTCTGCCGGTGTTCTTGTTTCTCTAACCCGTTGGGATACTAACACTAACTCTCAGGTAACTGTTGGCCAGGGCCTTGCTTCTATCAACGCTACTGTTGGTACCTACACCTTTGGCGACTTAACTATCAATTATATTGATAATGCCGATCCTGATACCGTTTCTATCATCGCTTTCTCTAGCTATAATGCTCTTGCTGTGCTTGGTAACCAAATACCAACAGCTGTGCCACAGCCTGGTAGCACATTATTTATAGATGATATCTCTTTGATAACTACTGCCGTAAACGAAAACGCAGCTAACAAATTCGACTTTAAAATGTATCCAAACCCTGTGCGCGACGAGGTTTCTATCCTTTGCACAGGCCACCAGTTTGTAAACAGCCCTGTAACTGTTGAGTTTTACGATATGACAGGCCGCCGTGTGCAGTCTTTCACCGTAAACCAAATGATGACTAAAGCCGATGTATCGGGCTTAGCATCGGGCATGTACATTTATGCTGTTAAAAACGGCAACAACGTATTACGTACCGGTAAATTTACCGTAGCTAAGTAATTTTAGCTTAACCATACTATTAATGCTGAAAAAGGCGGCCTCGTTTAATACGAGACCGCCTTTTTCACTATATTTGCATATATACCCATCATCTAACAAACAAAATGAAAAAAATTTTACTGTCAGCTAGTGCCTTGCTTGCCACTTTTGCTGTTAACGCACAAGTAGTTATAACCGAGGCCGATTTTGCCGTTATTGGCGATGTTGTTAACATTGGCCGCGACACGGTGTTGCCAACCCTTAACCTTGGTGCAGCAGCATCGGGCCAAACATGGGTATTTTCCGATCTTACCGTTGATGAGGTGGAAACCTTAAACTTTATTGATCCTGCAACATTGCCTGATGCAGCATCTTTTCCTACCGCTAACATCTCTTTTCCTCAATTAGGGGCTGATGCGTATGTTAACAAAAGCGCTACCCGTGTTGAGGTATTGGGTGTAGCCGGTAACCTGCAAGGTGCCCCGTTCCCTATTGTAGCCGATTTTAACCCTACACAAGACATTATCCGTTTCCCTGCTCAAATAGGTCTTACCTATGCTGATACCTCTCAAATTGATGAGGTAATTGATATCACGGCTGTTGGCCAGGGCTTTGTAGACTCTGCCCGTGTTAAACGTACATTCTACACCAGCCATAACTTTGATGCTGATGGTTCTTTAACCATTCCATTAGGCACTTACCAGGTTGTACGCGATAAGGTTGAAGAAACTACTATTGACACTATTTGGGTGTATGCCGCCAATGCTAACATTGCCTTTGGTATACAACAAGGCTGGCAGTTATTACCGGGCATTGTGGCCGGTTTTGTGGGCTTAGATGGTGCAGTTACAGTTTCTAACACCACCAACTATCGCTTTTTTGGCACAAGTGCTAAATACTACGTAGCCGACATTTCGCTTGACGACAATAACAACCCAAGCTCTATGCGTTACCAGGCCGACCCTGCTACCTTAGGTACTAAAGAAGATGCTTACAGCAACAACAACATACAGTTGTTCCCTAACCCAACTTCGGGCTTAGTAAACGTTTGGGTAAAAGACCTTAAAGGCGAAGCTACCCTTACCATTTTTGATGCTACAGGCCGTACCGTTAGCTCTACCATGCTTACTGCTAACCAAAATACTATCAGTGTTAGCGGCTTAACCGCAGGTGCTTATATGTACCGCGTAGCTAACGAGCAAGGCGCCGTTATTAAAACAGGCAAACTGCTTATTGCTGAGTAGTCAGTAATCAGAGGTCAGTAGTTAGATACTGATAAACATATTTAAATCCCCTGCCTTTGGCGGGGGATTTTTTTTGCCCTGAACCACTACGGGCAGTAGTTGATGAGGGTGTTTTTGCGCATCTGTATTGGTAAAGAAATGGCCTCCCAAAAGGTTAAGAGACTTGAATTCTCATAATTAATAATTCATAATTACTAATTATTGAAAACACCTTTAGGCAACCCGCTTTCACGAATCGCCTGTAGATGTTCAATTGCCTTTTCAGGCATCCCGACATTTATCGTCGGGGCTTATCATAACCGTTTAGCTACTGACCAATGAGTGGTTCATTGTTAAGCTTGTCCTCTTGCTAAGCGGTTTCTCTTAAATTCTATTTTAAACCATTAATCCTGAATCGTAATAAGCATTGTAGGTAATCTCATTCATTTTCTCGTGGTAACTCTCCCTTATAAAGGGAGTGGATGTCGCAGTAAAGCGACAGACGAGGGATTTTAAGCCCGGGCTATTGTTGTGTTTAGTTTGGGTAATAAGTGTATTTGCAAATACGGGTACAAAGATACAACAAGGCAGCACGTTTGTCAAGTAAAAAATAAATATTGTTGATAAAATATGATTGAAAAACATCCCCTCTTGACACGGGTGGCGCAGCAACGCTGCGACGGGGTGTGTTAATTGGCGATGCAAAAATCCCTCCCCTCGTCCCGAAGTATCAGGACACTCGGGTACTACATTTACAAAGTTCTAATAGACTTTTCAAAAGTTGAATTTTGCACATTTTGAAAAGTTGTTAACTTTTTTGTTAATTATGTTTATTGTATATCAATGTGTTATACTCTGTATATCAGCACATTTGTATATATAGATGTTAATTGTTAAATTTACATATGTAAAATAAGTTAAGTAACTTTTTGAAATGTCAGAAGCAATTTTTAATCATCATACCCTTCGTTTAGTAGAACCTTCATTTGGTTCTGAATTAACAGATTTAATAATAGATTTAGATAATTTAAGAACTAAGCAGTTGGGGGGCTCAACTCACCCTTCTATATTCTTTCAATTGAAACATATATTTCACACATTAGAAAGTATCGGGTCAGCTAATATTGAGGGAAACAACACCACAGTTGCAGAATATATTGAGACAAAACTAATAGATGGAGGCAGTAAGGTGCCATCAGGAATAAAGGAAATCCAGAATATAGAAAGGGCAATGACTTTTATAGAAGAAAATATAAAAGACAGGCCCATTGATAGAGCCTTTATTAGTGAAATTCATAAAATGATTGTTGAAGGCCTACCGCAGCCACCAGCTGGGGAAGGAGATAGAACCCCGGGAGACTACAGGAGAACGGAATTGAAAATACATAATGCTGTGCATTTACCACCTCAGTCGTTTACGGTTGATACATATATGGATGAATTGTTCCAATTTATAAATCAGCCAACAGCACCTAAATATGACTTGTTAAAAGCTGCAATTGCACACCATCGGTTTGTGTGGGTTCACCCTTTCGGCAATGGCAATGGTAGAACAGTTAGGTTGTTTACCTATGCCATGCTTGTCAAAACAGGCTTTAATGTTAACGTTGGGAGAATTATAAACCCAACAGCTGTTTTCTGTAGCAATAGAAACAACTATTATTCAAAGTTAGCTGAAGCTGATACTGGCACAGATGAGGGGATATTAAGCTGGACAGGTTATGTTCTCGAAGGCTTAAAAGAAGAAATTATAAAAATTGACAAATTATTGGATTATACATATTTGAAGAAAGAGATTTTGCTGCCTGCAATTAGCCATTCACTTGAAAGAAAGTATATTACCGATATTGAGTCTAAAATATTAAAAAAAGCAGCCGATAAACAACTAATTCAAGCTGCCGATGTGAGAGAGTTTTTTAATGGGAAAGCAAACTCTGAAATATCAAGACAGATAAAGAAGCTTATTGATAAGAAAATGTTAGTGCCTGAGGAAATAGGAGCAAGAAAGTACGTAATGAGGTTTGATAATAATTACTTATTAAGAGGGATTGTAAGGGCGCTTGGACAGAAAGGCTTTTTACCAAACAAAGAAGGTTCTGATGAGGAATAATCCTATATGGGGGTAAAAACTAAAAGTACAAGTAGGTTAATTCAGTATAAGTGCTGTATGCATTGTTATTACTGGTATCCTAACGGATTTTAACAACTTGCCAATTTAAAACTAAAAGTACATTTAATGTCTGTTTTATGCCCATTTGGCAAATTTTAACAATTAGTAAATTTACGCCAACGCCAACATAAATAAGGATTACAGAGGTTTAGCATAAAACATCGATTTTCAATAAAAGACTATTGGGCGGCAAGTTGGGCGTGCAGTTGGAGGTACATTTTGAATGTTTAAATGCCTATTAATGTAGTGCTTAACTTTTTGGTGCTTGTACTTTTAATTTTGAGAACTTGTACTTTTAGTTTTTAAGTTCATATGGTTTAACGCAAGCCCTTTCAATGGTTAAGTGTAAATAGGTATATCTTCCCCTAAGTGATGTATAGTTCCCCCTTTCTCTTCAGGAGAGGGGGCTAGGGGGTGAGGTGAAAAACAAAACCCCCACCATTGCTGATGAGGGTTTTAATATAATGTGCAATAGTCTGGTTACTGACTACTGATTATTGAGTTAGTTAACTACAAGCTTGCGAGTGCTGGTTTGGTCACCAATCATAACATTAAGCATGTAAACACCGGCAGCAAGGCCACCGTTGCTAAAGTTGCGGGTGTATTTACCGGTAAAGCTCGATACGTTTTCGCTCCAGATAACACGGCCTGCAAGGTCGGTTACGTTGATGCGCATGCTGTGTTGTTTTTTAGTTTCGAACGTTAAGGTAAAGGTACCGTTGCTTGGGTTAGGGAACACCTGTATAGGTGTTTTCAAATCAGTGATTTCGTTAACACCAACCGCCTCTGTAACTGTAACGGTAGCAGTACCTGTAGTAGTACAGCCATCAACAGTGTAAGTATAAGTAATAGTGTATGGGCCACCAATACCGGCTAATGCAGGGTCAAACGTGTTGCCTGTAACACCAGGGCCGCTAAATGTACCACCGGCAGGGTTACCAACAAGGGTAACGGGGCTGTCGGTATTTTCATACGTAGCACCTAAGCCGCTTATTGTTGGTACAACACCTGTGCCTACGGTAACAGTAACAGGGGCTAAAGGAGTAACACAGGTGTTACCTTGTGCTTCAACTTCCCAATCGTAGTACCAGTAATAGTATTGGTTACCGGCCGATGAGTTTTTAATGCTAAGGATACCCGGAATTTGGTATGGGTAGTTAACACCCGCGCTGTTGCGGTATAGGTTACGTGTAGAGCCAATGCCTAAACGGTAATCGTTACCAGATGGTATGTTAAAGTTTAAAGTAATTCGGCTTGGGCCTGCAGGTAAATTAACAGTTGCAGAATCTAAAGCAACACCTGTATAGTCGCGTAGGTAAACTTTACGTGTACCTGCAGAACCTGCATTAACCAATACACTTTTTAAAGTGAACGGGCTAACGGCATCAAAAATAAGGTATTGGTCAGATGTGCTTAGGGCATTACCGCCAAAGTCTTCGTTATGAGGCTCTGCAAAGT
>JBIPNX010000117.1:0-6472 GCA_044378145.1 Flavobacteriales bacterium
GGTTTTGCAGTATTACGGCAGGGTTGTTTACATAGGCAATATCCAACAAACGCACCAGTGGGTTATCATTCACAAAATCGTACAACTTACGGGTGCCGGCCACAAAGCCCGATACAATTACGCCCTGATGTTTCCTTTTATATTTATTGGTTATTATACCCTTTTCAACCAATGGCAATAACCCATCAGAAAACATCTCGGTATGCACCCCTAAATCTTTATGGTTGATAAGGTTAGCCAACACGGCATCGGGTATGGCGCCAATACCCATTTGCAGGGTTGCTCCATCTTCTATAAGGCTGGCGCAATTAGCACCAACCTGTAAGCAAACCTCGGTTTGCTTGCCGCCATAACTCACCTCGGGCAGGGCCTCATCAACCGCTACCAACGCGTTTATTTCACTCACGTGAATAACCCCATCGCCATGGGTGCGGGGCATTTGTTTGTTTACCTGTGCAATAACGTATTTAGCGTGTTTTACCGCAGAGCGGGCAATATCTACCGAAGTGCCTAACGAGCAATAGCCATGCGCATCGGGCGGCGATACATGAATTAAAGCCACGTCTAGGGGTAAGGTGCCTTGCTCAAATAAGCGGTGTATCTCGCTTAAAAAAACGGGCACATAATCGCCATAAGGGCCATTAACAATGCCGCGCACACAATCAGAAACAAATAATGAATTGATAAAGAAATGTCCAGCCAGGCTATCGTCAAAAAGGCCATCGCCTAATAATGTAATGCTTACCAGCTCTACGTTTTGCAGCTCTTCTTTACGGGCAAACAATGCCTTTAGCAGGTGCAACGGTGTGGCGGCGCTACCGTGTACAAATACACGGGTATTGCTCTCTATAATTTTAACGGCTTGTTCGGCAGAAATATAATTGTACATAGTGGAGATTAAAACCCAAATGTAGTCTATTACCAACGAGCTAAAAATGCGCAATGTCAGGGAATAAAAAATCCCGGCCAATAAGCAGGGATTTAAAATATGTTAGTGAGAAAAAATCCCTCCCCTCGCTACGCTCGGTACTCCCTTTTAAAAGGGAGATCTTTACTAGCGAACAATAGTCTGTTTCCTATCAGGGCCTAACGATACGATAGTAATAGGCAGGCGCATTTTATCTTCTATAAATTTAATATAATCGCGCAGTTCCTGAGGAAAGTCTGCCTCATCTGTAATCTTTGTTAAGTCTACCTTCCAGCCTTTCATTTCAGTATAAACGGGCTCGGGCATTTCGCTGCAAATATCGTACGGCATGTGGTCTATAACCTCGCCACGGAATTTGTAGCCCGTGCAAATTTTAATGGTATCAAAACCACTTAGCACATCGGCCTTCATCATAATAAGCTGGGTAGTACCGTTTACCATGTTGGCGTATTTAAGGGCAGGTAAATCTAACCAGCCGCAACGGCGTGGGCGGCCTGTGGTAGAACCGTACTCACGGCCTATATCGCGCATTTGCTGTCCGTCGGCATCATTAAGTTCTGTTGGGAACGGACCGCTACCTACGCGGGTGCAATAGGCTTTAAAAACACCGTACACCTCGCCAATCTGGCGCGGGGCAACACCCAAACCGGTACACGCACCGGCGGTAGTAGTATTAGATGATGTTACAAAAGGGTACGAACCAAAATCAATATCAAGTAAAGAGCCTTGGGCACCTTCGGCAAGAATATGCTGGCGGGCATCAAGGTATTTATTTACCACGTACTCGCTGTTAATCAGCTTAAAGGTGCGTAGCAGTTCAATGCCTTCAAACCAATCGGGTTCAAACTCGGTAAGGTCGTATTTAAAGTCGGGGTACTGGGCTAAGATGCTTTTGTGCTTAGCTACCAATGCCTCGTATTTCTGTTGAAAGTCAGGGGCATTAATATCGCCAATACGCAAGCCGTTACGGCCTGTTTTATCCATATAGGCAGGGCCTATACCTTTAAGCGTAGAGCCAATTTTATCTTTGCCCTTAGCGGCTTCCGATGCCTGGTCTAACAACCTGTGGCTTGGCAATATAAGGTGTGCCTTGCGCGATATTACTATGCGGGCATGCACGTCAACCCCAATATTGTGCAGACCTTTAATTTCTTTGGTGAATACTACAGGGTCTATAACTACCCCGTTGCCTATAATGTTAATCTTATCGTCGTGAAAAACACCCGATGGGATAGTGTGCAATACGTGCTTTATACCATCAAACTCAAGGGTATGCCCTGCATTTGGGCCACCCTGAAAACGGGCTATAACTTTGTAGCGGGGAGCTATAACGTCAACAATTTTTCCTTTTCCTTCGTCGCCCCACTGGAGGCCTAACAATACGTCAACTGCCATTATAAATGTGCTTGTTTAAAATATTTCGTAGCCTCTTCGGGAGTGTCTACGTGCGTAAAAATAGAATCTAACTTGGTAATGGTAAGCAGGTTTTTAATGCGGGCAGGCGGGTTGGTAACCAATGCCTCGCCACCGCGGTTGCGGGCTTTGGTAAGTATGTGCAACATAACTTGTATGCCGCCGCTGCCAAGGTTATCAAGGCCTCCAAGGTCTATAAGGTAATATAGGTTGCCCTGGGCAATAAGCTCGTCTAGCTGCTCATACATAAGGCCTGTTTGGCTCTTGTCAAACAAGTACCCTTTAAGCACAATAGTGTGGTAGCCCTTGCCGGGGTCTATTTTGTATTCAAAGGTCATTATGGTTTATAGTTTTCGCAAGTGCCCTCGGTGGCAAGCTTGGTACACTTACCATGAAAATTGAGGGAGTGGCTGGTTATATTAAAGTTTAGCAGTTCTCCTGCCAGTTTCTGAATTTCGTAAATGCGGGGGTCGCAAAACTCAAATACCTTACTGCAATCGGCGCAAATAAGGTGGTCGTGCTGTTTGTACTTGTACGATTTTTCGAACTGTGCCTGGTTGCGGCCAAACTGGTGCTTAGATACCAGGTTGCACTCCAATAACAACTCTATAGTGTTGTATAACGTGGCACGGCTTACGCGGTACTTCTTATTCTTCATCAGCACATACAGCGACTCAATATCAAAATGGCCGGTATGTGAGTATATCTCGTCTAATATAGCAAAGCGCTCCGGTGTTTTACGGTGCCCGTTTTGCTCTAAAAAACTGGTAAATATTTGTTTTGCGGTGTCTTTAATTTCAGCTTCTGCCATATAAGGCTTTTCAAAAGAGGTGTAAAAATAGCAAAAAACGCAATATGCGAACCTAAAAAGAAAAAGCCACAGGAATTACCCTGTGGCTTTTCTATTAAATAGTGTAGCTCAGCTATTTACTATTCAACAATAAGTTTTTTAACTAAACGGGTAGCGCCTTGGTTTACCTCTACAAAGTAAATACCGTGGGCATTGCCTGTTAGGTCTACGTTAAACAAGTTTTGGCCTTTAGTAGCTGCAAAACGGGTGTTTACAACGGCTTTGCCTGTAACATCAAACACACGCACAAAGGCATCGTTCTCGTTATCGCTTAATAACGATACGGTAAAGTTGCCATTGGTTGGGTTAGGGAATAAAGACAATGCATCTACAGGCTGCATATCAATAACTTCTTCGTCAGCACCATCTATAGTTTTGAATGATGAGCTGCTAACATCTACCCTTAAGCGGTAGCATGAAGCGCTATTGGCACCATTGTAACCATATACCTGCACATAGAAAGTTCCGTATGTGGTAGTGTTATAGGTAATAGATTCTGCAGTAGTGCCACCATTTTGAGAAATTCCAATTTGGTTTCCGTTTGACCTGTATAGGCGAACATCGTAATCAGCAGGAAGTTGGTCTAACGTTACACGGATATTACGTGCCGATGAAGTAGTGGTGAATTTAAACCAGTCTTTATCAGTAGCTGTGCCAATTTTAGCTGTAATGTTAGTATTGGTAGCAATGGTTTTAGAAGCTGTACGGCTTTCGTTGCTCTCGTAAGTATCAGTACATGTAGTTGGAACTGAAAGCGTAGTAAAAGTAGTGGCAGCAGAGTAGTTGCTAGATGTTTCGCCACAAACTGCCTGAACCTGGAACTGGTAAGAGGTGTTTGCTGTTAAACCTGATAATGCAAATGAGTTGGTAGTAGTTGTAGCAGGCGTCCACGAAGTAGCGCTGCTAAGTTTGTACTGCAGGTTGTAAGATGTAGCGCCCGATACTGCAGTCCAGCCTAATGTAGCTGATGTTTGCGTAACGTTTGATGCTGCTAAGCCGGCAGGTACACCGCAACCCGATTGTTGAACAGGCACACAACCTTGAGATGATAGTAAACCAACACGTGCACCGCCGGTAGCAAATAAAGCTGCCATACGGGCCGATTGGCCTGTGGTAAACATATTCATACAAGCATCATCGGTATAGTCCATGTAGTTCATAAACATATCGCCGTTAGCACCATTGCTGCAGGTAGTATGCGGGAATGATGGGCAACCGTAGTTAGATGTTTGTTGTGTTGGGGTATCACTTACAAGGTCGCTGCCGCAGTTAGCGTCGCCCCAAATGTGGCGTAGGTTTAACCAGTGGCCCACTTCGTGGGTCATGGTACGGCCATAGTTATAAGGTGCCGCAGTACCCGGAACTGTTAAGCTTCCAAACGAAGAGTAAAGGCAAACTACACCATCGGTAGCTGCTGCACCACCCGGAAACTGAGCGTAACCTAAAAGGCCACTGCCTAAGTTACACGACCAGATGTTTAAGTACTGCGATGAGTTCCATGCATTTAAGCCACCGTTTGCATAGTATTTAACAGCATTGTTGCTGCTAAAAGATGTTACGGTTGTTTGGCGGCGCTCGATACCTGTTGTAGGGTTACCACTTGGGTCGCGCTGGGCAAGGCAAAACTGGATTTGCGTGTTAGCGGCTAAGCCTTGGAAAGCTGCAGGTGTATTTCCGGCATCGCTATTCATACGGGCGAAGTCTTTGTTTAATTGGTCTAACTGGGCCATAATAATGGCATCAGAAATGTTGTGGGCAGATGAACTGTAAACAACGTGGAATACTACCGGAATGGTAACTACAATTTTCTCCTGGCCTGTATGAGTACTTACATAATTGTTGGTAAAGTTCTCAATATCAGCCATACGGTCTGCAAGACCGGGATCTGAATCCAACTGGTGTTGGTGGTAATCTGTGGTACCGCAATTGCGCATTTGTTGTGCTGACGCAGGCACAACCGCTAATAGGGCTATTAAAGCCGAAGCGAATAACGATTTTACTTTCATTATTTATTTACTGTTAGTTGAACAACAAATTTTAAAAATAGAAACGGCAAAAAACAGACTTATGTTTTTGCCGATATAATATAAGGATACCTTTTTGATTGCCGCAAAATTATACCATTTAGAAAATTAAAATACTGACTAACAGACAAATAAATTACATAGGTAAGGCTAATTGGGTTCTTTAACAAACCTTTAAACCCCATCTTATTATTCAAAATAAGTTAAGAATCTGCTTTGGAAATTATAAATGTTCCAACGTTAACTTAAAGACGATCAGATAGCTAGACTTTAACCCCAACTACAAAATCGCTTACGTAGCTAATAACAGCCTCGTTCCAAAGCATACGGTAGTGCCCTACTTTTTGCATACCTATAAATGATGCCCTGTCGCCCAGCGCTTTGGCTACGTTTTTAGAATATTGTACGGGTATAATCTTATCATACTCATCGTGGATTATTAAGAACTCGCCCACCTTAACATCATCAACCACTTTGGCCACTACTATCTGGCTTATGTCCAGCTTAAAGTAGTTCTCCATGTACTTAATAAACGATGTATGATTTTTGGCCGAAAACTCCATAACTGTAGTAAATTCGGCAATAACATCTTCCAACCTATTAGGCGATGTAAGCAGGGCCATGCGTTTAATTTGCAGGTGCGGGTTATTAGCCAGGGCATACATGGTTGTAGCCGACCCAAACGAGTGGGTAATAATAAGGTCTTTAATTTTCTTCTGCTCTATGATGCGGGCTACAGTGTAAGAGAAGTTGATAACGTTGGTGCGCTTACCGGTGCTTTTACCATGCGCAGGCCCATCGAACGAGTAAACGGTAAAGCCATCGGCAATAAGCTCGTCTTTAAAGCCTGCAAGGCTACCGCCGTTACCTTCCCAACCGTGCACCAGCAGGGCTGTTTTAGGGCCGTTGCCCCATTTGTACACTGCTATATTATTCCCGTCTATTAATAAGGTCTCTTCTTCGGCAGTGGCAAGGGCTTCTGTTTCCTGTACGCGTACCTTTTTATTAATAGGGGTAGCAAATAGTTCAAACGCCTTTCGCGATGCGAATTTAGGGGCTATAAAGAATAATGCTTTAAAGTATATCCGGTAGAATTTTAGTACCTGTTCCATGGCTCAATTGTATTTGACAGGACAAAAATATACCAATCGGTATATTTTACCAAATATTTACCTATATATTTTTAAACAAAGGGGCCATGGCAAATACTGCCACAGCCCCTTTACTAAACTACTACTAGCTATAAACTATCCTTTC
>JBIPNX010000118.1:0-6468 GCA_044378145.1 Flavobacteriales bacterium
ATTAACACTATCCCTAAAAAGGGCTGCAAAGCTATAACTTTTTTTTAGAGTGGGCAAATTTTTAATAAACAAAAGAAAAATAATTTGCAGGCTGCCCGTTTGGAGGGTGTAAAGATAATCTATATATTTGATAATATGCTACCTACGCCCGCAATAAAAGTCTTTTCTACCGTTACTGTATTAATACTATGCGGGTTACTAAGGGCACAAACGCCCGCCCCGGAGCAGGATTGTGTGGGCGCTATATTAGTAAATACGTCTAGTTATCCATTTGGCACTTATAACGGAATTGGAACAGGTGATAATGAAATTGATTCGCCGCCATCGTGTTTAGAGGCTGGAGAAAATAATAGTTTGTGGTTAAGGGTTTGTATTAGCGCAAATGGAACACTTTCTTTTGACATTTGTCCAGACATGTCAAGCGCAGATTTTGATTGGGTTGTATACAATAGTACTAATGCGAGCTGCCCTTATATAAATAGCGCTGACTCACTAATAGTAAGTTGTAATTTTTCAGGAAGCACTTTTCCGGTTCATTGTACAGGCGCTAATGGAGGGCCTAACCCACAAGATGAACCTGTTATTCCGGTTTTGGAGGGTGAAACATATTATATACTAATAAATGGATCGGGATTTTGTGGAGGTACCATAAATTTTGGCTTCAGCCCTATTGGGGGGACTTTTTGTGTTACAACTGTTGATGGTAAAAGTGTCGGTATGCAAAAGCCAGTTGCTTTCCCCAACCCGGCTACCAATTCCCTTACCTTATCAATACCCGGCCTGAAACAAGGCCAAACTGCCGGTATTACCATATATAACACTACCGGGGTGCTTGTTAAGCAACAACCCGGCTTAAACCAGCCCGAAAACCAACTGGATATTACCAGCCTTCCTACTGGCCTGTATTATTATATAGTACAAACACCATATGGCCAAAACAGTGGCAGGTTTGTAAAAGAATAACCATCTTTTGCAGATATTCATTAAGCCGTATTGATTATTCGATGCGGCTTTTTTGTTGTAATATTTTATGTAATTTCAGCCCACTAATTGCAACATATATTTAAACAGAAACATCATGGGAATTTTTGATAAATTAAGAGGCGAGTTTATTGATATCATTGAGTGGGTTGACTCAACACACGACACGATAATATACAAGTTTCCGCGCTACAACAACGAGATAAAAATGAATGCTAAACTTGTGGTTCGCGAATCGCAGGAAGCATTGTTTTTAAATGAAGGGCAGCTTGCCGATACGTACAAACCAGGCACACATACCCTTACCACACAAAATATGCCCATACTATCTACTCTACGTGGTTGGAAGTATGGATTTGAAAGCCCTTTTAAGGTTGATGTATACTACGTTAGCACCAAGCAGTTTATAGGGCAAAAATGGGGTACATTAAACCCTATTACATTAAACGACGACCGCTTTGGTATGATTGAACTGCGTGCCTTTGGCGTGTTTGGCTTTCAGGTTATTGATGGAGGCAAGTTTTTTAAAGAAGTAGCGGGCACTAACCCTAACTTTACTACCGAAGGTGTTTTTGGGCAGCTACGCAGCATTGTGGTTACACGCTTTACCGATATGTTGGGCGAATCAGGCATTACAATAGACCGCATAGCATCTAACCTTGACGAGATTTCTAAACTAGGCCTTGAGCGCATCAACCCTGATTTGGAAGGTTACGGCATTAAGCTTACCAACTTTTTGGTAGAGAATGTTTCTATGCCTGATGAGCTTAAGAAAGAGATATTTGAATACTCACGCCTCAATAAGGTAGATATGCAAAAGCTGGCCCAGATGAAAGCTGCTAAAAGCATTGAAATTGCTGCGGGTAACGAAGGTGGCGCTGCTGGCATTGGTGCAGGTATAGCATCGGGTATGGCTATTGGCAATGTAATGTCAAATTCACTAAACCCACAGCAAAATAATGGTGGCGGTAATACTATGCCACCTCCTGTTACACAATACTTTTTTGCTGTAAATGGCGAGCGTAAAGGCCCGTTTGGTGCAGAACAGTTACCTGCACTTGTAGAAAGTGGCGAAGTAAAACAAGATACCATGGTTTGGAAAACAGGCATGGCCGACTGGGCTAAAGCGTCTACCGTTGCTGATTTTGCCAACGTATTTACCAGCGTTCCTCCACCACCTCCTCCGGCTATCTAATAATTCTGACCGATGAATTTTGACGAAAAAACAGCCGATGTAAATAATACGCTTAAGTGTAAAAACTGTGCAGCATCTTTAACCTTTGCTCCCGGTACTAAAAGCCTGGTATGCCAGTATTGCGGTACTACCAACGAGATAACACATACCGAAGAAGAGTTTAAAGAAATTGAGGAGCTTGATTATTTCGATTACGAGCATGTTAACGATGCTGAGAAATATACCGTTCAGGTTTTAAAATGTAACTCGTGCGGGGCATCAACCACGTATGATGGTAAAACCGCAGCTTCAAGCTGCCCGTTTTGTACCGCACCATTGGTTGTTACCGGTGGCGGACAGGCGGCCAGTATTATCAAGCCAAAATCGCTAATCGCTTTTGTAATCGACCAGAATAAGGCTATAGAGAGTTTTAAAAAGTATGCTAAAAACCAGTGGTTTGCCCCCGATGCCTTTTTAAAGCTAACCAAAAGCCACGATAAGGTTAAAGGCATGTACATTCCATACTGGAGTTTTGATGCCGATGTACATACTCAATACATTGGGCAGCGTGGTATAGACTACGTTACTACTGAAACTTACACTACTACGGAGAATGGTAAAACGGTAACCCGCACACGCAACGTTACCCGCACTAACTGGTGGCCCGTAAGCGGTGAGGTAGATAATAACTTCGACGATTTAATGGTTACAGCATCGAGCACCTTACCGGTTGATGTTGCCAACAACCTTGACCCTTGGGATAGTAAGGGCCTTGTACCGTATAACGATAGCTACATTGCTGGCTTTGTAGCCGAGATGTATAACATAGAGCTTAAGGCCGGTTTCGAATCAGGCAAAAACAAAATGTGGCCTGTAATTGAAAATACCATTTGCCGCGATATTGGCGGCGACCACCAACGTATTACCCGCCACCAGAGCAACTATTCAAACGTTAAGTTTAAGCATGCCTTACTACCTATCTGGATTAGCGTAGTGCCTTATAAAGAAAAGAAATATTACTTTTTGGTAAACGGGCAAACCGGCAAAGTACAAGGCCAACAACCCTACAGTGCTATTAAAATTATACTGGCTGTATTATTAGCCCTGCTTATAATATTTGGTATTTACTGGGCTACCCAGGCCGGAAAATAGTTAGGAGGAAATTCTTCATAGCCCGCGGTTCTACTGTGGGCTTTTTTATTTAAAATTTGAAGTACACAAACAACCTTCCAAAGTTCTTGCTATCGTTTTCTATACGATGGTACGATGGTTTAATATGGGGTAGCTGTAAAAACCGTTCTACCTTTTTGCGAAGCTGCCCGCTGCCTTTGCCGGGTATAATTTCTATCTCGCGTATTTTGCATTCAATGGCTTTCTCAAAAGCATCGTTCAGTGCCTTGTCAATTGCCTTGCTGTTGTTGTATATATCGTGTAAATCAACCTTGATTCTGGCCATGCTAAAAGGGTATTATTTGCAAATGAAGGTATTTTAGCTCATATTTATAGCAGTAGATAACCAAAAGTTGGTTAAACCGAATTAGTATCTTTGTGTTATAATACAATATATTGCACGCATGAAATTTGGCTGGGGAAAAAAAGACGGAATACGTGATAACTTCAAGTTTAAAGAGATAAAGGTTTACTCTTCAAACGAGTGGATGGCCTATGGCGGCAAGAAATACCGCCAGGTGTTTGAGAATACGGAGACTACCTATATGTACTTCGAGGTATCGTTGTACAACAAATTGTTTGACGAGGAAGATTGGGATATTAGCCTAACGGTTAAAGGTTTTCAACTGGAGCCCGGAAATAAGCGTCGCGAACTATGTAGTCTCGACTTATCTAAAAAAGTAGCCAAAGAAGAAAATATTGTCTATTTCCGCGATGGCTGGGGTATGGAGGTGCAGGGCTCTTTCTGGCGTCGTGGAGATTATATCTGGGAAGCTTATGTTGATGGTGAAGCTATTGGCAATGCCAAGTTTTTTATTGAGGATGGCGGCGGCGTATCGCCCGATTATAACCCGTATTTCGAAATACAAAATATAAAACTATACGAGGGTAATTTTGAAGGGATAGAGAAAGGAAAACGCGTTTACCTAAATCAGTTTAGCCGTTCGGAAACACGGTATGTATGGATAGAGTTTAATATCCAGAACAAACAGCTAAAATCATACTACTGCGAGTTGTTTTTTAACTTTTATGATGATGCCCACCAGCTAAAAGCATCAACCAGTATAAACAACAACGTACCCGATAATTCTGAAGGCCATAGCTTTAGCTATACAACCGGTTGGGGAAGTGATATTCCCGGCACATGGGTAGATGAGCGCTATACTGTTGAGGTGGTATTTATGGACCAATTGCTGGCCATAGTACCTTTTGATGTTGATGAGGAGCACGAAGAGGGAGAAGTTAAGATTTACAAGGCAGGCAACCCATTCTTAATGGATGAGCATGAAATTGCCCAGGCTGCCGAAACAGAACATAAACTGGAAGACCTGTTAACCGAATTTAACGCATTAATAGGCCTTGAGGAGATGAAGAAGAAAATTCACGATTATGTGAATTACCTTAACTTTATTAAGCTGCGTAATGAACGTGGTTTTAAAGACTCATCGCGCATAAATCTGCACTCTGTATTTACAGGCAATCCCGGTACAGGCAAAACCACCGTGGTACAATACCTTGCCAAAATTTATAAGTCGATGGGCTTATTGAGTAAAGGCCATGTGTACGAGGTTGACCGCTCTGATTTGATTGGTGAGTTTATTGGCCAGACAGCACCTAAGGTAAAAGAAGCCATAGAGCAGGCCCGTGGCGGCATTTTGTTTATTGATGAGGCCTACGCATTGTCGCGCGACCAAAACGACACCAAAGACTACGGAAAAGAAGCCATAGAGATTTTAATTAAAGAAATGAGTGATGGCCCGGGCGACATTGCCATAATGGCTGCGGGTTATCCTGCCGAGATGGAGACTTTCTTAAACTCAAATCCCGGCCTTAAATCGCGCTTTAACCAATACTATAGTTTCCCCGATTATGCACCAACAGAGCTGCTGGCTATAGCCATGCAGTATGCCGATAAAAATGCTGTTACCCTTACCGACGATGCTAAGGCTTATATGGAGCTTAAGCTTACCGAGGCCTACCGTAACCGTAACCGCCAGTTTGGTAATGCACGGTATGTGGTAGGTGTTATAGACCAGTCTAAGCTTGATTTGGGCTTACGTTTGATACAACAAGGTAACTTAGAAAGCCTGAGCGAAGACCAGCTAAAACAAATAACGGTTGAAGACCTGCAAAAGGTGTTTCACGATGTTAAAAAGCCGCAGGTTGAAATTAAGATTGACGAGCCGCAACTGGCAGAAGCACTTAACGAATTGCATGGCTTAACCGGCTTAGAAGAAGTAAAAAAAGAGATTGACGAGTTGGTACGCCTGGTGCGCTTTTACCGCGAAACAGGGAAAGACGTTACCAACCGAATATCATTACATGCGGTATTTACAGGTAACCCCGGTACAGGTAAAACTACAGTGGCGCGTATCATAGCTAAGATATATAAAGGCCTTGGATTACTAGAGCGTGGCCATTTGGTAGAAACCGACCGTGAAGGTTTGGTTGCTGCATTTGTGGGCCAAACAGCCATAAAAACCCAGCAAAAAATAGACGAAGCACAAAACGGGGTTCTGTTTATTGACGAGGCATATGCCTTATCGCGCGGGGGCAATGATTTTGGCAGCGAGGCTGTTGAAACCATCCTGAAAAAGATGGAAGACCTTCGAGGAAAATTTGCTGTGATTGTAGCCGGTTATACCGATAATATGAAGATATTCCTTGAATCGAACCCCGGCTTAAAATCGAGGTTTGACAAGGTATATGAGTTTAAAGACTACTCGGTAGACCAGCTATACAACATTGCCGCCGAACTCTTTAAAAAAGAAGAACTGGTGCCTGATAACGAAGCGATAGAACACATTAAAAAATACCTGCAAAACCTGTACGACAGCCGCGACAAATTCTTTGGTAATGGCCGTACAGTGCGCAATATGGTAAATGAGTGTGTACGCAACCAGCACTTGCGTTTAGCCGCTATTCCATCAGCTGAGCGTACTCCTGAAATGCTGTCTACCCTAACCTATGCTGATGTTAAAGAATTTGAGGTAAAAGATTCAGGTACCCGTTTAGGATTTAGGTCAGGCTCAAGATAATTACTTTTTGTATTTATCATTAAGACCTCTGTTCTCTAAGAGCATCTCAATGGTTTTATTTAGCCTGGTTTGGCGTGTCTCATCGCGTTTGGCTGATGTTATCCA
>JBIPNX010000119.1:0-6463 GCA_044378145.1 Flavobacteriales bacterium
CAACTGCTTAACAGTGCTATGGAGCGGATGGGTTTATCGGCCCGGGCATACGACCGTATCTTAAAAGTATCGCGTACCATTGCCGATTTAGCAGGCCAACCTAGTATTGAAGCCGATCATTTGGCCGAGGCTATTCAGTACCGTAGTCTGGATAGAGAGGGTTGGGCTGGTTAATTTAATACCTCTCAATACTTTATGGTTAATTAAACCTAAAATCATAAATTGCCTGCACCGCACTTTATAATTAATATTCCTTTGGCACTCAAACATCATTTTAAAACAGCACTATTTTTATTGCTGATAGGCTTTACCGCAAAGGGCCAGATAAAGGACCCTTTTGGCAGAACAATTATACTACATGGCTTAAATACAGCAGGCGGTGCAAAGCACATACCCGGTCACCAACCCTGGATAACCGAAGCTGATGTTAATCGCGAATATGCAAACTTTGGTTTTAATGCTGTACGATACCTTATTTTTTGGGGAGCTATAGAACCTGAGAAAGATGTTTACGATACGTTATACCTGCAAGAAGTTAAAAAGCGTGTTGAATGGTATACTTCCCGAAAAATGTATGTTGTTTTAGATATGCATCAGGATGTTTACGGCTATGGAGTGGGTGGAAACGGAGCTCCGGAATGGGCATCAACCCAAACAAAAACGCAAAACCTAATACCCGACAAATGGCCATGGTGGATGCAAAATTTAGAGCCAAAAGTTAAACGGTCGTATGTTGAATTTTTTAAATACAAAAACAAGAAGGACCTACAGGACCATTACATAAAAGCATGGTTAAAGGTGGTTGATTTGCTTAAAGACAACCCCTATGTTATTGGGTATGATTTAATGAATGAACCCCATGGTGGAAAGATTGTAAAAACCCTGTCGGGCGGTTTTGAACGCAAGTGGCTAGGCAATTTTTATAAGCGCCTTATACCCGCCATACGGGCAGTAGACACAACCCGTTATATCTTTTTCGAACCCCGCTCATTTGGCGTTAATTTCGGCATGAAATCGCATCTTAAAAAGGTGAATGATGTTAGTGTAAACAAGCTAGTATATGCCCCCCATTGCTATATGAAATTTGTTGATGTTGGCGGCGATTATAAAAACAAAGACAAACGGGCTTTAGGCAAATGGTTTAAGCGGCGCGACGCAGAAGCAGCCAAGCACCAATCGCCTATTCTAATTGGAGAATATGGACTGTCACCTTCCAAAAAAGGATTTGACAAATACCTGCAGGACATGCTCAACATGGCCGATGCTAGGGGAGCATCATGGGCCTACTGGGCCAGCGACCCCGGTGGATGGGGGCCTTTGGATGGCAATAAAAACCCGAGCCCGATACTGTATCAAATTTTAAGGCCTTACCCATGGGCTGTTAGTGGCAAAATACTATCGTACCAAACCAACACGGCTACACGCGTTTTTGATATGGAGTTTATTAATGACACAACTATTGTAGAAAACACTATTATAGCGGTGCCCAGAGAACTTTTCAGCAACGATTATAAGGTAATTGTAACCGGCACAACAAACTACTCCGGGCATGTTGATATTGCCAGCAATGCTTATTATTTAAGCGTTGGTGAACATAATGTAAAGGTTCGTGTTCAAATTTACCCGGTTTCAAATTCTAAGAATTATTAAAGGGGCTTTTGTATCTTTGATAAAATTCGCATTAATGCAACGTATAGTTTTATTGTTAGTAGCGCTTTGCCCCCTGTGGTTAAACGCCCAAGTTTACGGTTTTGAAAAATGTGCAAACGTAAAATCGCACAACAACCCCAATCAATCTAAATCAACCGATATAGCCTCTAACGAGGAGTTGAAGTATGATGTAAAATACCATAAGCTGGAGTTGAGCCTTACCAATACCTCTACTTATATTACAGACGGAAAAGTAACAACTATAGCACAAGTAACTGCAACGCCTTTTACCATATTCGTATTTGAGTTGCTTAACGACATCAGCCTCGACTCAGTTAAAATAGGCGGGGTTATTCGCCCCTTTACCACCAATGGAAATGTACGTACAGTAAGCCTTAGCACTGCGTTAAGTGTGGGCGATTTGTTTACTGCCGAAATATATTACCACGGGCAGGGCAATGTAAATAATGGTTTTTTCTCGGGCATTTCTACCGAAACTGACGGCGACTATAACTTCAATGCCACATGGACATTGAGCGAATCGTACCATGCGTACGAATGGTGGCCATGCAAGCAAGCACTTACAGATAAAATTGACTCTTCAGACGTTTGGATTACTGTTGCAAGTAATTTAAAAACAGGCTCTAATGGTGTGCTCACTAATATCACCACACTACCGGGAAACAAAAAGCGCTACGAGTGGAAATCGCGCCACCCTATTGCTTACTATCTTATTTCGGTTGCTGTTGCCAACTACCAAGAGTATAATGTTTATGCCCACCCTGCTGCGCTTTTAGGCGATTCTATTTTAATTCAAAACTACATATACAATACACAGGCTGTACTTAACGACTACCAGGATGGCATAGACAGCACCCGCCAACTGGTAGAATATTTTTCTGATATTTTTGGTTTGTACCCGTTTTACGACGAGAAATACGGCCATTGCCAAACACCTATTGGTGGTGGTATGGAACATCAAACCATGACCACACTTTACGGTTTTGATTTTACTTTGGTAGCACACGAACTGGGGCACCAATGGTTTGGCGATAATGTTACCTGCGGTACCTGGGGCGATATTTGGGTAAACGAGGGCTTTGCATCGTACACAGAATACCTTGCATTAGAGCATTTCCGTAGCCCTGCCGAAGCACGTAACTGGATGGACTATGCGCATGCATACGCTATGTTTAACCCCGGTGGCAGTGTTTTTTGTACCGACACTACTAACGAGGGCAGGATATTCAGCACACGCCTTACCTATAAAAAAGGCGGGGCTATCATTCACTCCTTACGCTTTGAAGTAAATAACGACTCCCTGTTTTTTGCAGGCCTTAAACAATACCAACAAACCTATGCCGATAGCAACGCCATTGGCAACGACATGAAGAGTGTGTTTGAAAATGTATCGGGGCTAGATCTTACTGACTTTTTTGACCAATGGTATTTTGGTGAAGGTTATCCAACCATCAGCCTTGAATGGAACCAGAATACATCGCAAACTGTTTTAGTGGTTAGCGAAACAACCTCTGTACCCAACGTTACCCCTTTCTTTAAAACATCGTTAGAGTTAACGCTAAACTCTGCTCAAGGCGATACCACTGTACGCATTTATGTTGATCAGAATAACCAGCAGTTTGTATTCAACTGGAACAACCCAATACAAAGCATAGACATTGACCCAAACCAGTGGATATTAAACACCGTAGGCAGTGTAACACAAAATCCTAATTTGGTGAGTGTATCAGCTGCTGAAGTTGACACCAAACTGAATATATATCCGGTACCTTCAACTAACCAGCTTACAGTTAGTGCAGCAAAAGCAATTAAAGGAATCCGCTTGTTTGATATGACAGGACGTGCTATAGAAAGCTACGCAGGAACAGGTGAAAACACTACGCTGGATATTAGCAACCTTAGTGCAGGCGCTTATATTATTGAAGTAACATTCAATGGCATTGCAGATACTGTAAAAAGGCTGATTGTAAAAGAGTAAATCCAGACTTATGGAAACTAAAAAGGCGATAGATATCTATCGCCTTTTTTTATGTTCTGTAAAATGTTCTTTATTCTACTGTTACTGATTTTGCCAGGTTACGGGGCTGGTCAACATTACAGCCGCGTAGTACCGCAATATGGTACGATAATAACTGCAATGGCACTACCGTTAACAATGGCGATGTTGCCTCTTCGGTTTCCGGCACTTCAATTACGTGGTCGGCCATTTTACGTACTTCAGTATCACCTTCTGTTACTACAGCTATGATGATGCCTTTACGGGCTTTAACTTCTTGTATGTTGCTGATGATTTTCTCGTAGTTGCCTTTTTTGGTTGCAATAACTACAATCGGCATATTCTCGTCAATCAATGCAATTGGGCCGTGCTTCATTTCAGCAGCAGGGTAACCCTCGGCATGTATATACGATATCTCTTTTAGTTTTAAAGCACCTTCTAATGCAACGGGGAAGTTGTAGCCACGACCTAAGTAAAGGAAGTTTTTTGCGTCTTTAAACTCTTGTGCCAGGTATCGGATTTGCTCATCTGTTTTCAAGGCCCTTTCTACCTTTTCAGGGATAGAAAGTAAGTCGGCAATAATGGTGCGGTATTCAGTTTCGCCCATAGTGCCACGCTTGTGCGCAAGCGATAATGCTATAAGGGTAAGCACGGTAACCTGCGCAGTAAATGCTTTGGTAGATGCTACACCAATTTCAGGGCCGGCATGGGTATATGAACCTGCATGGGTTGCACGTGCAATGCTCGAGCCTACAACGTTACATACACCATAAATTAATGCTCCTTTGCTTTTTGCTAATTCAATAGCAGCAAGGGTATCTGCTGTTTCGCCCGATTGCGAAATAGCCATTACAATATCTTTCTCGCTAAGTATAGGGTTGCGGTAACGGAACTCCGATGCGTATTCAACCTCAACCGGAATACGTGCTAAGTCTTCAATTAAATACTCAGCAACCAAGCCCGCGTGCCAAGATGTGCCACAGGCAACAATAATAATACGTTTGGCTTTGTTAAAACGGGCATCGTACTCTTGCAAGCCACCCATGGTAACAATACCATCTTCAAGATTAATACGTCCGCGCAGGCTGTCTAAAATAGATTTAGGCTGCTCGTGTATCTCCTTAATCATAAAGTGCTCGTAACCGCCTTTTTCAATGGCTTCAAGGTTTAACTCAAGCTCGTGGATGTAAGGGGTAATGGTTACGTTGCCTACTGTTATAATTTTAAGTTCTTCGTTACGGTTAAGTATGGCAATTTGCTCATCTTCCAGGTACACCACATTTTTAGTGTACTCTACAATTGGTGTAGCGTCTGATGCCAGGAAGAATTCACCATTGCCAACACCTACTACCAATGGGCTGCCCTTTTTGGCCGCCACCAATTGGTCAGGGTTTTCTTTTGCCATTATAACAATAGCATAAGCCCCAATAGCTTGTGTTAATGCAATACGTGCCGACTCTACCAAGGTAGCACCGGTTTTTTCCTGCACATCTTCTATAAGGTGGATAAGTACTTCGGTATCGGTATCACTTTCAAACGTATGGCCACGCTTAATAAGCTCTTCTTTTAAAGGCCCATAATTTTCAATAATACCGTTGTGTATTATCACTTTAGATTTTGACTCTGAAGTATGCGGGTGGGCATTGATATCACTGGGTACACCGTGGGTAGCCCAACGGGTATGGCCAATGCCTATGGTGCCTGTGGTATCCTTATCGCCAATATATTCCTGTAATTCGGCAACCTTGCCTTTTTTCTTATATAAATTAAGCTCTCCTGCGTCGGTAATTAGTGAAATGCCCGAGCTATCGTAGCCCCTGTACTCTAAGCGCTGAAGGCCTTTGATTAGTATAGGCGAGGCTTGTTTGGGTCCGATGTAAGCAACTATGCCACACATAATGGTTAAATTTTAGTGTAAATAATCCTGAGCCTTATTTTGCGGTCAGGCGTGTTGGCTATAACAACCCTGTTTGCAGTGGTATTCTGCGACTCAGCAGCCAGATACAGCCCGATATTTTTAATTTTCCTGTTTATAATATCACTCATGTGGAGCGATATACGCAAACGATATTCAGAGTTATCCTTATCGTATTGCCCACCGTAAAAATACTGAGAAACTTCAACATAATCACGTATTAAAACATTAGGTGGGTTTACTAAATTATTATATGTTGTATCGGTATTGGCTGCGTAAGCAACCAGACCACTAACAACAGGGTAAAAATAACTATACGTTTCCACATCTACCGGTACTATAAGCTCGGCTTTGTTTATTACGTAAGTAGCCGTAGTATCGCTAAACTCAGGCAGTTGCTGAAAATCGGGTAATGTCAATTTGGTTTTTACACCGGCCATAGCCTGTATATACACCCTGTTTGCATTGTAGCCACCGGTTGTCATATCCTGCAAAAGCTGAGTGTTTTTGTAGTTATGCTTGTAGATATTAAGCTTGCGTGTGGTTTTCTTAACACTAAAGTCATAAAAATCAAACGGGTTAGCTGCAGTACTGGCATCATTGTGATAGAAAACACGGATACGGCAAAAATTATCGTCAAAAGCGTTAAAACGCAATATGGCGCCTTCGCCACTTTTTTGGAACCCGTTATCGGTTACTACATATAAGCCTTTAAAATAATCATAAAAAGCAGTGCCACTGGCTAATTGAGCAGCAGTAGCATTAGCAAAAACATCTTTAGCTGATTGGTTAAGTGTAATGCGTAACTGTGCCTTTTCTGTCGTGCTTAATGTATCTTCTTTCCAGGTAACACCCGATGTAATATTGGGGACAGTGGTTTT
>JBIPNX010000122.1:0-6392 GCA_044378145.1 Flavobacteriales bacterium
GGCCATTAGGTTAGTACGGCCGTTATCAAGCAAGATAACGTACATATCCTGCGGGCCGTCGTACTCCTCGCTTTGGCGTGGGCCAAGGGTCACACTGTTGTATACCGTAACATTTTGACCTGTACCATATGTAGCAAGCAAGGGCCAAAAAAGGTCTAAATCGGCCATGGTTGGCACAGTACGTTCTATACCTACAATGGCAATGTGTACTTTGGGGTAAGCAATAGCCATGATGGCGTTACCCTCGTTCTCTGTCAGGCAAACACCGCCAATATCGGCTACCAGGAAGTTACAGCCCGATACGCCCATCTCAGCCTCTGAATAGTCTTTGCGGAGTGCTTTACGCACATGCATGGTAATTTCTTCGGGGGTGCTATCTGGTGGCATGCCTTCCTTCTCGTGGAAAAGCTTGGCTACATCGGCCTTGCTTTTGTGCATGGCAGGCGTAACAATATGGTATGGGGTTTCTCCGTCTAATTGCTGGATAACCTCGCCTAAATCGGTCTCTACGGGCCTTACACCGTGCTTGGGCATAAGCTCATTAAAGTGTATTTCTTCCGTAATCATCGACTTAGACTTAACCGCCGATTTTACGTTGAACTCGTGGGCAATTTCTACGCAGGCATCAATAGCTTCCTGTGCGTCGTTGGCCCAGATAACCTTGCCACCACGTTTGGTAAAAGCCGCTTCAAATTCAATAAGGTGCTTATCAAGGTTATGGATTACCTTGGTTTTTATAGCTGATGCGCGAAGCTTTGCCAACTCTAAATCAGCATACTGGTGCTTGCCTGCAATAACCTTGGCATCGTACTTACCTATATTCCAAAGCAGTTTTCGGCGGTGCTCCTTATCAAAGGATTTCCTGTCCGAATCAACTAAAAATTCTTTACTTACTGATGACATATTCTACAAATATACTAGTTCCCTGTTCCCAGTTGCCGGTTCTTAGAAAATCTATCAACTTAGTTTTTCACTTTAATGTAATTCTCATTCAACAAATAAATATACGATTCCATAAAATGATGGGTAAAAGCATGTTGGGGTAAAACCTTGCAAAAGTCATCGTAACCGGGTGTTTTAGCCAGTATAATAGCATGGCCTGCAACTGTGTAATTTTGGCTGGTAGCAGAGTTTGGTTTATCAAACTCAACAAGGTTTTTCTTTACAAATTTATAGGCTGTTTTATCCAGGTATTTACGAAATTTTTTGTTAGCCCTTTTAACCGATTTGCTTAGGTCGTTATACACATGCCTAACAACAATGCGTTGAGCCATCTTCATTTTCTTAAGCTGCCCCTTAGGATCAGCAAAAGGACTAACCTTATTCACATCATCCAATGTCTGGATAGAGAAAGGCATTTCGGGCACCCAGTCTGATGTATTAACTACCCTAAAAGCCATACCGTTGCGGGTGATGAAATCAAAGTCGTAAGCATAGTATAAGTTGCCCGGCTTGGGAGCGGCGCTGCAATAGGTTTTAAAAACCATATCGGCCGGCAACTCACCCTTTTGCTGTAAGTAATACAGGTGCGAATGCAGCAAAAAAGCAATACCTCCACCCTGGCTGTGTCCCATCACAATAAACTCCTTTTGACCTTTGTTGTAGCGGTCCATCATTTTGTCCTTAATATCGGGCCAAAGGTAGGCCAGGCCTATAGTCCAGCCCGTGTGTACAAGGGCATTATCATCGGCAGCAAACTGGTAGTTGAATGTATAATCGTTCTTTATTTTAAGAGAGCCTTTGGCGGGTATCATTGCAGCGTAAAAATTAGCCAGCCACGATGTTGTTTCGCTGGTGGTTCCCCTAACGCTGATAACAGCAGCTTTACCGGTAGCTTCCCATAAATCCCAACGGTTGTCTAACCCCACTTCGGGTGAGCGGTAAGTCATAGTATATTCAGCCGGCACGGCAATTTTAACCTTTACCCAAGGAGTATCTCCCTGGCGGCCCGACATAAGTAGCAGTTGCCTAAACTCAAACGCATCAAAGCCCGGTTTAAGGGTTTGTGCAGAAAGGGTTGAGGATAAAAGGAATGCGATAAAAAATAAGCGAAATAATTTCATGCTGTAAAGATACATAATGGCAACACATTTCTACGCCTTACATCCTATCCTCTATCCCCTATTTACTATATTTGCAACTTATGAAGATTTCGTACAACTGGCTTAAAGATTATATAAACCCAAACCTTAACGCGGAAGATGCAGGCAAACTGCTTACCGATACAGGGCTTGAGGTTGAAAGCATTGAGCAATACCAAACCATTAAAGGTAATTTAGAGGGTGTGGTTATTGGGCAGGTTATAACCTGCGAAAAACACCCCGGCGCCGACCGCCTTAGCAAAACTACTGTTGATATTGGCATTGACCGCAATGTGGAAATTGTATGCGGTGCGCCCAATGTAGCTGCCGGACAAAAAGTGGCTGTAGCAACCGTTGGCACTAAATTATACTTTGCCGATGGTAAAGAACTGGTTATAAAAACAGGCAATATCCGTGGTGAAAAATCGGAAGGGATGATATGCGCCGAAGATGAGCTGGGCCTTGGTACCGACCATGATGGGATTATTGTATTGCCCGAAGACGCCCCTGTTGGCACGCCTGTAAACAAGTACTGGGCCGATAAAATTTATGCTGATGAAGTATTTGAAATAGGCTTAACACCTAACCGTGTTGATGCGGCATCGCACCTTGGTGTGGCCCGCGATATGGTTGCTAAGTTGAATATTGAAAGCAATGGCGCTTTTAAAATTACCAAGCCATCGGTAGATAGCTTTTCAGCACCAACAACCGAGGGCAGTATTAGTGTTAATGTAACTGATCATACCCTTGCCCCACGCTATACAGGCATTGAGGTAAAAGGCGTTAAGGTTGGTCCATCACCTGCATGGTTAGAGAACCGTATTAAAGCCATTGGCTTACGCCCAATCAATAACGTGGTAGATATTACCAATTATGTATTGCACGAAACAGGCCAGCCGCTGCATGCTTTTGATGCCGCTAAAATTGACCAAAATGTAATATTGGTTAAAACCGTTGCAGCTGGTACAAAATTCACCACGCTTGATGGTAAAGAACGTAACCTAAACGGTAGTGAACTGATGATATGCAACGCCAACAACCCTATGTGTATTGCAGGGGTAATGGGCGGAATGGATTCAGGAGTTAGCGAAAGCACCGTTGATATATTTATTGAGAGCGCTTATTTTGATCCCGTATCGGTACGTAAAACGGCTAAGTTGCATGGATTAAAAACAGATTCATCATTCCGCTTTGAACGTGGTGCCGACCCTAACATGGCTATCTACGCCCTTAAGCGTGCCGCGTTGTTAATTACTGAAATTTGTGGTGGTACTATTTCATCATCAATTACTGATATTTACCCCGAGCCTATTGGCAACCGTAAGCTAACGGTAAACATGGACAGGGTATATTCCCTTATTGGTAAAGAGATAGGCATTGATACCGTTAAGCATATTTTAAACGCGCTGGAGATTGATATTATGGGCGAAGCAGGCATGGAACTTACCTTGTCTATCCCTCCATTTAAAACCGATGTAACACGCGAAGCCGACGTTGCCGAAGAGATACTTCGCATATACGGCTACAACAATATTGATATCCCAACCCGCGTAAAATCATCAATCAACTATACCGGTAACGCAGGTTCAGCTAAGATTAAAGAAGCTGTTTCGGCTAAGCTTTCGGCGTTAGGATTTTACGAGGCTTTGTCAAACTCACTTACCTCTGCACGTTATCATACCTTAACAGATTTAACCAATCCGGAAGAGGATGTACGCATGCTAAACCCGCTAAGTTCTGAGTTGGATGTAATGCGCCAGTCGCTGTTATTTTCAGCCTTAGAATCTATTAGCCGCAATGTAAACCACCGTAATACGGATGTTAAATTATATGAGTTTGGACGCACCTACCGCAAAACTGCAAAGGGCTACGAAGAGACCAATAAAATGGCATTGGTAATGACGGGTAATACTTTAGCCGAGGCATGGCAACTGCCTGCCCGCAAGGCCGATTTTTACTCGCTGAAAGGCTATCTATATTTGATACTGGAGGCTTGTAATTTAACAACAGACTCATTCAAAATAAGCGAGGCTTCAACCAATGCTTTTGCTTACGGATTGAATTATAATTTTAAAGACACCACGGTACTATTTGCCGGCGAAGTAAGCCCTAAAGTGCTTAAAGAACTGGATATAAAACAGCCTGTAGTTTATGCTGAAATAAACTGGACAGCCCTTACCAAAATGGCACGCAATACTGCTGTTAAATATAAAGAGTTGCCTAAGTACCCTGAGGTTCGTCGCGACTTAGCATTGTTGGTTGATAAGGCTACCGAGTACATCGAACTGAAAAACTTAGCATACGAAGTAGAGAAAAAACTGCTACGTAATGTTAACCTGTTTGATGTGTACGAAGGTAAAAACCTGGAAGAGGGAAAGAAGAGCTATGCACTTAGCTTTACCCTACGCGATGACGAGAAAACCCTTACCGACGAAGAAATAGATAATACCATGGGCCGCCTGCTAAAAGCTTTTGAAAAAACAGGGGCTAAGCTTCGCAGCTAAATATTTTACCCGATTATGAAAAAGAACGTATTACTGTTAGTGCTATTATTGACGGGTCTGGCAACCCATGCCCAGTTTATAACCCACGGCCCTGTAATTGGTGGCGTTACACCAACCAGTGCAAGGGTATATGTGCGCACTAACGCACCCATGCCGGTTACCATGACTTTGGCTGACAACCCTAACCTGGACAACCCGATTATTATTAACGACAGCACCCGTGCAGGGCGCGATAATTCTATCATATTTAACGTTACCGGTTTGCAACCATGGACTACCTACTACTATGGCTGGACATGCAACGGACAACAAGAATTTACCTTGGGACATTTCAAAACCTTCCCACCGGTAGGCCAGCGCGACCACTACACTTGGGGCGTGTTAAGCTGCCAGGAATATGGCACGTACAATACCTTTAACTCGGTATTAATGCACCAGCCGGACTTAATGCTACACAACGGAGACTGGACATATCCTGACTATCAAATACCCGGCGAAGAGCGCATAGATTGGGCAAAGCTTCAATTAGCCTACCGCAAGCGTTATGAGGAGCCTCAAATGGCTCCGGTATTGCGCTCATCGGTGTTTGATTATGTAGTAGATAACCACGATGGCATTGATAATCTTAACAACGATGCATCAGTATCTTACTTTGTAGATAATCAAGGCATAGTACACAACCAGATTAACTACGACCCTACCCCACCGGGTGCGTTCCAGTTTATGATGGATGCCTACGACGAATATTTTCCCGGCTACCCTTTGCCTGCCCCTAACGTTGGTATGTATCATAGTTTCCGTTATGGCAACGCCGAAGTGTTTTTTGTAGACGTCCGCAACTGCGGCACTGGGCAAGACTCTATTTACCGCTACGATGCCAATGAAAACATCTGGTATTTCGATCCACGCCCGGGTAGTACATTACTGGGCGCGCAACAATTACAATGGTTGAAAGATGGCCTGCAAGCCTCTACCGCCGATTGGAAATTTATTGTTAGCGGAGTTATGTTTAACAGGAAATTCCGCAAAGTATTGGAATATGCTATGCTGTTTCAAAACCTTGAATTTGGCCTTGGTGGGCAAAGCGGCACTGGGCTTCGTTTAGCGCACTCCATATCAGCTAACTGGACAGGTTACCCTGCGGAGCAAGACGGACTGATTGACTTTTTAGATGCCAATAATATTAAAGACGTTGTAGTTCTTAGCGGACACATGCATACCAACGTTATGGACAACGGAGCTAACAGCGGCCTGCCTGAAATTAATACCGGCCCGGCTGCCAGTACAGGCCCCGAGCTTACCTGGTATATAGATTCTGTAATGCAGGTTTTAGGCCAGGGCAGTGTGTTCGACTCACTATGGAATGGCGGAGGCATGGGCGTAAACAACACCAACTTTAAAAGCGGTTGGGGCAAGGTTGAGATATTCGGCAACGACTCTTGCGTTATACAAACCATTGATGAGGACGATTTCTCTCAGGCATCTATGACGCTTATCCATTCAAGCAAATTAACATCAACACCCGAGCCAGTGCTGGCTCCTGAGTGCGTGGTAGAAGGTGTTTTCCCTAACCCGGCAAAGGGCTATTTTGATGTTAAGCTGTGTAAAGAGTACAAGGTTAAAAGTGCCGACAGAGCTACGCTTATTGATATGACAGGTAAGGTGGTTCGAAATGTATTCCCCGCGTCAGCAGGTAACCGCATAAACCTTGATGGTGTAGCCGCGGGTAAATATGTATTTATATACGATTACGGCGACTTTATTTACCATACCAATATTGTGATTACGAAGTAAGTTTTGTTTTAAC
>JBIPNX010000493.1:0-6392 GCA_044378145.1 Flavobacteriales bacterium
ACCAACTCAGCCTTAGCCTTGTTGTACTCGTCGTCTATCTTAGCAATAATACCTTTTTCGTCAGATTTGGTTTTCTTGTCTTTAATAGCGCGAGAGAACAATTTTTTGTCAACTACAACACCGTGAAGTGATGGAGGCGCTTTTAACGAAGCGTCTTTCACATCGCCTGCTTTATCACCAAATATGGCGCGTAGCAGTTTCTCTTCGGGTGATGGGTCTGTCTCTCCTTTAGGAGTGATTTTACCGATAAGGATATCGCCGGGTTTAACCTCGGCACCTACACGGATAAGACCATTCTCGTCAAGCTCTTTGGTAGCTTCTTCCGATACGTTAGGGATATCAGAGGTTAACTCTTCTAAACCACGTTTGGTATCGCGTACCTCAAGGCTGTATTCGTCAATGTGTAATGATGTGAAGATATCTTCGCGTACAACACGCTCCGATATTACAATCGCATCCTCAAAGTTATACCCTTTCCAAGGCATGAAAGCCACCATAAGGTTACGTCCAAGGGCAAGCTCGCCTGCCTGTGTAGCGTATCCTTCGCAAAGCACCTGGCCTTTAGTTACCTTTTCGCCTTTTGCAACAATAGGTTTAAGGTTAACACAGGTGTTTTGGTTGGTTTTCATAAACTTAGTCAGCTTGTACGATTTAATATCGTCGTCAAAGCTTACCAGTTTCTCGTCATCGGTACGGTTATAGCATATTACAATTTCGCGTGCATCAACAGATTCTACAACACCTTCTCCTTCTGCGTTAATTAAAACGCGGCTATCGCGGGCTACAGAACCTTCAAGGCCGGTACCTACAATAGGTGCTTCAGGACGTAACAATGGTACGGCCTGGCGCATCATGTTAGATCCCATTAACGCACGGTTAGCATCATCATGCTCCAGGAACGGAATTAACGAAGCTGCAATAGAAGCAATCTGGTTAGGAGCAACGTCCATAAAGTTAACCTGGTTGGCATCTAATACAGGGAAGTCACCTTCGTAACGAGCCTGTACTTTGCTTGCAACAAAAGAACCGTCAGCTTTTAGCTCAGAGTTTGCCTGTGCAATGTTCGATTTTTCTTCCTCTTCAGCGCTTAAGTAAATTACATCGCCTTTTAAGTCAACTTTACCATTGTTTACCTTGTGGTAAGGAGTTTCGATAAAGCCTAAGCGGTTAATTTTAGCGTAAACACAAAGAGAAGATATAAGACCAATGTTTGGTCCCTCAGGAGTTTCAATAGTACATAAGCGGCCGTAGTGAGTGTAGTGAACGTCACGTACCTCAAAACCTGCACGCTCGCGGCTTAAACCACCAGGTCCAAGGGCAGAAAGACGACGCTTGTGCGTAATCTCTGACAATGGGTTGGTTTGGTCCATAAACTGCGATAACTGGTTGGTACCAAAGAACGAGTTGATAACCGACGATAACGTTTTAGCGTTAATCAAATCTGTCGGGGTAAACACCTCGTTATCACGTACGTTCATACGCTCGCGGATGGTACGGGCCATACGTGCAAGGCCTACACCAAACTGGGCGTAAAGCTGCTCGCCAACGGTACGTACACGGCGGTTACTTAAGTGGTCAATATCATCAATATCAGCCTTAGAGTTAATTAATTGAATTAAGTAACGGATGATAGAGATAATATCTTCTTTGGTTAACACGCGGGTATCTTCCGGAGTGTTAAGGCCAAGTTTTTTGTTAATACGGTAACGGCCTACGTCGCCAAGGTCATAACGTTTGTCCGAGAAGAACAACTTGTCAATAATACCACGGGCAGTTTCCTCATCCGGTGGATCAGCGTTACGTAAAACACGGTATATGTATTCAACAGCTTCTTTTTCAGAGTTTGAAGTATCTTTTTGAAGCGTGTTGTAGATAATGGCAAAGTCGGCAGCATTAACATCATCTTTATGTAAGATGATAGATTTAACGCCTGCGTCAACAATCTGGTCAAGGTGTTCAGCCTCAAGCACAACTTCGCGGTCAATAATAACCTCGTTACGCTCAATAGAAACAACCTCGCCGGTGTCTTCGTCAACAAAGTCTTCAACCCAGGTTTTAAGTACCCTTGCAGCAAGCTTGCGGCCCAATACTTTTTTAATGGTTGATTTGCTAACTTTATATTCGTCGGCTAAGCCGAATATTTCCAGAATGTGGCGGTCGCTTTCAAAACCAATGGCACGTAAAAGTGTAGTTACAGGTAACTTCTTTTTACGGTCAATGTAGGCATACATCACATTGTTGATGTCGGTAGCAAACTCAATCCACGAACCTTTGAAAGGTATAATACGTGCAGAGTAAAGTTTGGTACCATTGGCATGCCTGCTTTGGCTAAAGAAAACGCCCGGAGAACGGTGTAGCTGGCTAACAACAACACGCTCTGCGCCATTAACGCAGAATGTTCCTTTTGGGGTCATGTACGGTATAGTACCTAAATACACATCTTGAATGATGGTTTGGAAGTCTTCGTGTTCCGGGTCGGTACAGTACAGTTTAAGTTTTGCCTTTAGCGGTACGCTATAGGTTAGGCCACGCTCAATACACTCGTCAATGCTGTATCGCGGCGGGTCAATAAAATAGTCGATGAATTCGAGAACAAAATTATTCCTCGCATCAGAGATGGGGAAGTTCTCGGCAAAAACACGGAATAGACCCTCTTTTTGACGGTTTTCCGACGATGTTTCGAGCTGGAAGAAATCCTGAAACGACTTCAGCTGAATATCCAGAAAGTCTGGATAATCGGCCGGAAGTTGGCTCGAAGCGAAGTTTATCCTTTGATTTTTCTTATTTAGCGCCAAGGCTTTTCGAATTTAAAAGGTTTGTACTAATACTATAACTGGGTGTTATGGGCTATATATAACCAATAACTTGTAAACAAGTTTAGACCTGCTCAGGCGGTGCATTTTTGCACCACCTGAGAGGTCTTAACTTTAACTGCGGTTTAAACCGCTTTGCTATCGTTACTTAACTTCAACCTCAGCACCAGCTTCAGTCAATTGGGCTTTAATAGCTTCAGCTTCTTCTTTGCTCACGCCTTCTTTCAAAGGTTTTGGAGCGCCGTCAACTAAATCTTTAGCCTCTTTCAGACCTAAGCCTGTTAGGTCTTTCACTAACTTAACTACAGCTAGTTTCTGACCGCCGGCAGCTTTCAAGATAACATCAAAAGATGTTTTCTCAGCAGCAGCTTCACCACCACCACCAGAGGTAGGGGCAGCAACAGCAACAGCTGCAGCAGCAGGCTCTATACCGTACTCGTCTTTCAATATTTGAGCTAGTTCGTTAACTTCTTTAACTGTAAGGTTAACTAACTGTTCAGCAAATGATTTCAAATCTGCCATTTTGATTAATTTTTATGAGTTAATAATTGTTTTTACTTGTTTTGATTAATTGCGTTCTTGTAAAGTTTTAACGATACCGGCCAATTTGCCACCGCTGCCTTTAAGGCCAGAGATAACATTTTTAGCAGGCGATTGAAGAAGACCTACAATTTCTCCTATCAATTCATTTTTCGATTTGATGCTTACTAGCGCGTCAAGCTGGTTATCGCCAACATAGCACGATTCCTGAACGTAGGCCGCTTTTAAAAGTGGCTTTTCGCTCTTTTTACGGAATTCTTTGATAAGCTTTGCAGGTTCAGGGGCAACTTCGCTCATAAAGATTGAAGTAGGTCCTTCCAAAACACTGTATAGCTCGCTCAAATCTTTGCCGGTGCGTTCTAAGGCCTTACGCAAGAAAGTATTCTTAACTGTGCGTAGGGTTACATTTTTCTTAAAACAGGCGCGGCGCAGTGCACTTGTCTGCTCCACAGTTAAACCGCCAATATCGGCAATATAAAAGTGGGGCACGGCATTTAGCGTAGCTGCTAGCTCGTCAATTGTCCGGTTTTTATCCTCTTTTGTCATTTTACTTGTGTTTTAATGCACTTATGAAACATTAGTTACCGCCAAACGATTTAACATCTATTTGGATACCGGGGCTCATAGTGCTAGACATGTAAACACTTTTAATGTACGTACCTTTTGCAGCCGTAGGCTTTAGCTTAATGATGGTTTGAAGAAGTTCTTTAGCGTTTTCGGTAAGTTTGTCTTGTGTAAAAGACGCTTTGCCTACTGAGCTGTGAACAATTCCAAACTTATCAACTTTAAAGTCGATTTTACCACCCTTAACTTCGGTTACTGCTTTACCAACTTCTGGTGTTACAGTACCTGTTTTAGGGTTAGGCATCAAACCGCGTGGGCCTAAAACTTTACCTAAAGCACCTACTTTACCCATCAATGCAGGCATAGTAATAATAACATCAACATCTGTCCAACCACCTTTGATTTTATCAATGTAGTCGTCCATACCTACAAAATCGGCACCTGCTGCTTTTGCCTCTTCTTCCTTGTCAGGAGTACAAAGTACAAGAACGCGAACGGTTTTACCGGTTCCGTGTGGAAGTGTTACTATACCACGCACCATTTGATTGGCTTTGCGGGGATCTACGCCTAAGCGGATATTTAAATCCACAGAAGCATCAAATTTTACGCTGGTAATTTCTTTAACCAGCTTAGATGCATCTTCTAAGGTGTATTGCTTTGGCTCAATTTTGGCTAAGGCTTCTTTTTGTTTTTTCGATATACGTGCCATCGTAATCCTTAGTTGTTAAGTGGTGAAGGTCCCTCTACGGTAATACCCATACTGCGTGCAGTACCGGCTACCATGCTCATTGCACTTTCAAGGGTAAAGCAGTTAAGGTCGGGCATTTTCTCGGTAGCTATAGTCTTAACCGTATCCCAGGTAATTGAAGCTACCTTTTTACGATTAGGCTCAGCCGAACCTGACTGAAGCTTTGCAGCTTCTTTAAGTTGAACGGCCACCGGAGGGTTCTTGATAATGAAGTCAAACGATTTATCGGCGTATACAGTGATAATAACCGGTAATACTTTACCAGCTTTTTCCTGCGTACGGGCGTTAAACTGCTTGCAGAACTCCATAATGTTGACGCCTTTTGAACCCAAAGCCGGACCAATTGGTGGTGATGGGTTTGCGGCGCCGCCCTTAACTTGGAGCTTAATTAAACCTGCTACTTCTTTCGCCATTTTAATTGTTTGTTAAAAAATTAGTGTTACTAGATGTTGGAAGCATTTAATGTAACAGCGTATTCACTTTCTTAAATTATTCTTTCTCTACTTGCATAAAGTTGAGCTCTAACGGGGTTTTACGGCCAAAAATCTTAACCATAACTTTCAGTTTTTTCTTCTCCTCGTTAATCTCTTCAATTACACCGCTAAAGCTGTTGAATGGGCCATCTATTACCTTAACAGTTTCTCCAACTATATAAGGTATGCTCATTTCTTCGTCTTTCTCGGCTAACTCGTCAACTTTACCCAAAATGCGGTTTATCTCGGCTAAGCGCAACGGTACAGGGTCTCCCCCTTTTGTTTCGCCTAAAAAGCCTATTACACCGGTAATATTTTTAAGTATGTGAGGTATCTCACCTACTAATGCAGCCTCTATTAATATGTAGCCAGGGTAAAAGCTGCGCTCTTTGCTCACCTTTTTACCATTGCGTATTTGGTACACCTTTTCGGTAGGTATCAGCACCTGAGAAATGTATTCTTCCAGTTTGTTACGGTTAATCTCCGCCTCAATCTGGCCCTTTACTTTTTTCTCCTGGCCGCTAATAGCCCTTACAACGTACCACTTCTTTACAGGTGCTTCTGTCATAACTAATTATAATTAATAAACCAGGCTTAACAAGAAGCTGAAAGCGGTATCAATACCAAAAACTAACAGGCCTATAATAAGCGATGCAGTCATTACTATTATAGCGCTCTCCTGAAGCTCGCTCCAGGTTGGCCAAGAAACCTTAGTAGTTAACTCGTTGTAGGTTTCTGTTATAAATAAGCGTATCCTCGACATTTCTGTTTTCTTAGCTCTATTAATATTGCAGGGGTGGAGAGATTCGAACTCCCATCAACGGTTTTGGAGACCGCTATTCTACCCTTGAACTACACCCCTTAAAAGGTGAAGAAAGCTGTCCCGACAAGTCGGGACAGCTTATCTATATGTTCTGTCCGGGCTAAAACCCGCTGTATTACTTAATGATTTCAGTAACCTGACCTGCACCTACGGTACGGCCACCTTCGCGGATAGCGAAACGTAGACCTTTATCCATAGCTACCGGTACAATTAGGTTAACTGTAATAGTTAAGTTGTCACCAGGCATAACCATCTCGCGACCTTCTGGTAAGAAGATTTCGCCGGTTACGTCAGTAGTACGTAGGTAAAACTGAGGACGGTAACGGTTGTGGAAAGGAGTGTGACGACCACCTTCTTCTTTCTTCAATACGTAAATCTCAGCTTTAAATTCAGTGTGAGGAGTGATAGAGCCTGGTTTAGCAATAACCATA
>JBIPNX010000121.1:0-6392 GCA_044378145.1 Flavobacteriales bacterium
TACAATTTGTTAAATAGTCATATAAAATAAAAGTCCACTTCTCTCTTTAGGAGAAGGGGTTGGGGGATGGGGTGAAATTTCGATTGCTTTTTATCCTACTCTTTACTGTGTATAAGAGTTAGGGGAGAGGTGGGCACAAAAAAAATCCCCCCGCTTTAGCGGAGGGATTTTTATATAGAAATTTGATATTTCTTATTTGTTAGCCGGTGCGCCTGGGTTAGTTTTAACAGGAGCAAGGTTGTTTTGGTCTTCAGGAGCTAATACGTTACCCTTAATAAAGATTTCTTTAGGGTTGGTTTTAGCGTTAGAAGTAATGGTTACTTTTTTGTCGATGTTACCGGTACGTTTAGAATCGTAAGTAACTTTAATTTTGCCAGATTTGCCCGGAGCGATAGGCTCTTTTGGCCATTGTGGCACAGTGCAACCGCAAGAACCTTTAGCATCGCTAATAATTAGGGGCTCTTTACCACTGTTGGTAAATTCAAATTCGTACTCGGCAGGTGCGCCGTTTTTCAAAGTACCGAAATCATGTACGTCTTTTTTAAACGTGATTTCAGCAGCGTTTGGGTTTGGCGTAGCGGCTGTTGTTGGAGTTTGAGCGCTAACTAAGCCTACCATGCAAAATGATGCGATGATTGATAAGGCAACTTTTTTCATTGTTCTAAAATTATAATTGTTTTACTTGTTTCGTTTCTAATACTGTATCTAAAATCGTGCCAACTCATAAAGCAGCATTCCAAAGCTACATATTTTTTCTGTAAAAACAACTGTATCAACAAATATTTTGGTGGATAGTGGGCAGTGAATAGTGGTTAGATTGTGTTTAGCCCTCCCTTTAAGGGGATGGTTTGGGAGGGGTAAAGAATTAACAATGGACCATTGACAATTGTGCATTTACCATTGGGTTAGCCCCTTCTTTTTCGTTATATTTACATTAGTTATGATGCCGCAGCTCAACTTTCCGGATTACGACTTTCGTATAGCCCAAACCCAGGGCCGTGACGAGATTTTTGACCCTGTGCGCCGTAAAAATGTGGCCCTTACCCCCGAAGAGTGGGTACGCCAGCATACCATCCAATACCTATCGGTTGATTTAGGTTACCCCCTTTCGCTTATTGCGGTAGAAGGTGGCCTTACCCTTAACGAGCTTAAAAAGCGTTTCGACCTGTTGGTGTATAATACTACCGGAGAGCCTATGCTCCTGGTAGAGTGCAAAGCCCCGGGGGTAAAAATTACCCAGGCGGTGTTTGACCAGGCAGCCCGTTACAATATGGCTTTTAAAGTAGGCCTGCTGTTTGTTACCAATGGCATGGCACATTTTTGTTGCCAGATAGACCATAACACAGGCGAGATTACTTTTTTACAATCTATCCCCCAATACGATAAACCCATTTTACACAGTCCAGGACTATGATAAAGAAATACGCTACCCTTGCGGCCTTGTTTTTTGTTTTTGCGAGTACTGCCATACAGGCACAAACCGCACAATATGCCCTGCCCAATTTTACCGAGGCCGATTGTGAACCCAAGACTATCAACCTGAAGGTTAAAGACCAATATCGTAACCTGTGTTCCGCAGCGGGTATTAATCATACCGTCTTAAATAACTATCTGGCTACTATTGGCGGAACAACGCAATTGCTGTTTCCTAATGCTAAACAGCCCGATAAAAAACTATACGAGCAAGCAGAAAAGCCTGCCGACATAACACTTATATACCGTATTAAATTTACGGCTGAACTGCCTTTGCGCAAAGTGATAAATGCACTTACACAAACGGGCCTTTTTGTATATGCCGAGCCTAATTTTATTATGCAAAAGTGCTATACGGTTAATGATGCAAGCGTGGGTAACCAGTATTATATTGGTCAGTTAAAGGCAGACCAGGCCTGGGATGTTTGGAAAGGCGATACTAACATGGTTATTGGTGTGGTAGACTCCGGTGTTGACACCAACCACGTAGACCTTAAACCCAATATTAAATACAACTACAACGACCCTTACAACGGTATTGATGATGATAACGACGGCTATATAGATAACCGCCGTGGCTGGAATATATGGGCCAATAACGATAATGTGTACGATGCGCAAGACAGCCACGGTACATTTACTGCCGGTATATCATCAGCTAAAACAGACAATGGCATTGGCGTAGCTGGTATTGGCTTTAAATGCAAGTTTTTGCCTGTGCGTTTAGATGATAATGTGGGCAACTATATACGTGCTTACGATGGTGTTGTTTACGCCGCCGACCATGGCTGTAAGGTAATTAACTGCTCATGGGGCAGCCGCTTTCCAAGCAACTTTGGAATTGATATAATTAATTACGCCGTTATTAATAAAGATGCGGTGGTTATAGCATCAGCAGGGAACGATAATAACCAGGAGCCTTTTTACCCTGCATCGTTTCAATATGTAATAAATGTTGCAGGCTTGCAACAAAGCAACCAAAAGTCGCCTACCTCGTCGTGGGGCGCTAATATTGATATTGTAGCCTATGGCTCGGGTATTTATAATACCTACAATCCTAATACCTATGTTACTTCGGGCGGAACATCGGCAGCAGCCCCAATGGTAAGCGGTGCAGCAGGCTTATTGCGTTCGTACTTCCCCACATGGAAAGCCCTTAAAATTGCCGAGCAGCTAAAAGTAACATCAGACCCCACATTTTACTCGGTACCCCAAAACCTGCAATATGCTACCAAGCTGGGTAAGGGTAGGTTAGATGTGTTAAAAGCATTGACCGATACCACATCGCCATCTATAGCCATGCTTAATAAAGCAATTACCGATAATAACGACCGTAACCATTTACCGGGCGACACCTTGCGTTTAACAGGCTTGTTTAAAAACTACATACGCCCTGCCACTAATGGCGTAGTTACGTTAACCTGCTCATCGCCTTACGCTACTATTATTAATAATACATTTTCGCTGGGCAACCTAAATCAAAACGATACCATTAATAATAACGCTAACCCATTTAAAGTAATTATAGCCAACAATACGCCTGTAAATACCCCAATGGAGTTTAAGTTTACCATTACTGCCGATGGTGGTTATAATGTGCTGGAATGGATGGCCGATACCGTAAACCGCAACCGCATGAATATTGATGTAGGCAATGTGGTGCTTACCGTTCCAAGTAATGGCTCTGTTGGTTTTACTAATCCGTATGCAACCCCCGGTGCGGGCTTTAGCTATAAAGATTACGGATCGTTGTTCTACACCTCGGGCTTTATGGTAGGCCAGGCGGCAGGACCTAAAGTAATGGATAATGTATACGCTACCCCGCCAAATTATGATGCCGACTGGGGCCAGGTAAACCCTGTGCGTCGCCGTGCTATTGATGTAACGTCTGACAAAGACTTATTCGGCAAGTTTAACGATGCCCCTGCGGGTGGTAATGGCATAGGTGTGAATGTTGAGCACCGTGCTTTTGGCTGGGCAGGCTTAGACGAGAAGTTTGTTATTGTTGAATATGTAATCCGCTCTAACGGTGCCGACCTAAGTAACCTTGCCTGTGGTATTTTTACCGATTGGGAAATCCTTCAATCGAACCTGAACATGGTAAATACCGATGGCACACGCAGCATGATGTATGCGTACAGCACCGAGCCGCAAAGTATTTATGCCGGTATGCGTTTATTAACGTTGCAAACCCCCAACTACTACGCCAGCAACAACAACGGTAGCAATGGTAGTATAAACCTATACGATGCCTTTACTACGGCTGAAAAATACGATATGTTATCGGGTGCGCAAACGCGCTTAACTACTACCCAGGGCGATATAGGCAGCACCTTAGGTGTTGGGCCTTTTAACCTTGCAGCGGCTGATAGCTTTAAGTTTGCCGTTGCCTATGTAGCAGGCGATAATCTTGCCGATTTACAGGCACAATCGGATACCGCTTTTGTACGCTACTGGAACCACGTATGGACAGGTTGGGAGTCGCCTGTATGGAACAACTCTGCCAACTGGAACTGGTTCCGTGTACCGGGTGTGAATAACGATGCTTTAGTACCTGCAAACCCGGTTAACCAACCTGCGTTAACTAACGATACGGCCAGCATCCACAACCTGACAATCCATAACCCATCAACCCTAACAATTGCAGGAAACTCGCAATTCAACATTAATGGTATACTTAGCGGAGGTATGGCAGGCACACAGGGCGAGGTTAATTTTAACGGCACTACCCCGCAAACTATATCGGGTATTAATACCATTCACCAGATAAATATTATTAACCTGCAAGGCGTTACCAATACGTTTAACTCTGTGCTTACTATCAACGGCCCGCTAAACATACAGCAAGGCGATTTGATTAACCAAGGCACGATAAATAAAGAATAGATATTAAAATGGATTCGATTGAACCCCAAATAATATCTTTAATCGCACTTTTTATTTCAATTTTATCCTTAGGGTGGAATGTTTGGAATAAGATTAGAGAGGACAGTAGAAAATTAGAAGTGACTGCTTATTTTTCTAGAGCAGCAAATTTAGAAGATAGGCATGCTTGTAATATAACAGCAACAAACTTAGGTCAAAAGCCTATAACGATTAGAAAAATTATTGTCCAAGAAAAATCAAATAGTGTTATTAAAGAAATATTTATTTTTTATAAGAACTATAAAGATGAAATAGAAAATAGACCAATTGTTTCAGGTGAGTGGAGATCTATTGTTGTTTATGATTCAAACACCAGTAGTTTTTATGATAGTGAGCGAATGAAATACAAAACAATTAGACTAATAATATTGGATTCTCAAAAGAAGAAACACCTTACTAACTGGTTTAATCAGAGTACTAGTAATAAGGTTATCCTTCCTTAAAATAATGATAATTTCGATTTAACTTCGGATTATAATTAGCTAAATAAAAAAATCCCCGCTTGATAACAGGCGGGGATTTTTGTTTGAATCGGAGGGGTGATTAATTAGCGTAAATTTTGCTGATTAAGTCCTTGTATTTTTCAGCTATCACTTTGCGTTTAAGCTTCATCGTAGGGGTCATTTCGCCAGTGTCAATGGTCCACTCTGCTGGGGCAAGTTCAATTTTCTTAACCTGTTCCCAGTTACCGAACGATACGTTGTATTTAGCTATCTCAGCCTCATAAATCTTGCGCACGCGCTCGTCTTTTATGGCTTCAGCATTAGTGGTAAAAGGTATGCCGTTTTTATCGCAGTAGTCTTTTAAGAACGCAAAGGCAGGAACCACAATTGCTCCGGGGAATTTCTGGCTTTCGCCTACTACCATTACCTGCTCAATAAATGGCGACTCTTTAAACTTGTTCTCTAACACCTGTGGAGCTACATATTTACCACCCGATGTTTTGAACATCTCTTTCTTACGGTCGGTAATTTTAAGGTATTTGCCATCTTCAAAACGGCCAATATCGCCCGTGTGGAAGTAGCCGTTTTTATCAATAACCTCTGCCGTTAAATCAGGACGGTTGTAGTAGCCTTTCATTACGTTAGGGCCTTTGCAGCAAATTTCGCCTTCGGGCACTTCGTTCAATTGGTCGTCTAGTATTTTCACATCAACACCATCAATAACCAAACCTACAGTGCCAAAAGCGCGGCCATCTTCTTCCAGGCGGTTAACAGATATAACAGGCGATGTTTCAGTTAAGCCGTAACCTTCTAATACCGTTAAACCCGCAGCGGTAAATACGCGGGCTAAACGTGGTTGTATAGCGGCAGAACCGGTAACAATAAACTTAACGTTGCCACCTAAGGCCTCGCGCCATTTGCTGAATATAAGCTTGTTGGCAAGGCGCAGTTGCAGGGCATAAATGCCACCGTTTTTGCCGTGTAGTTCGTAACGCTCGCCAAGCTCTAAAGCCCAGAAGAACAGTTTGTGCTTAATGCCTGTAAGGCCATGGCCTGTAGCTACAATGCGGTCGTATACTTTCTCAAGCAAACGGGGTACTGTGGTAAATGCATCGGGCTTAACCTCTTTAAGGTTAGCAGCAATGGTATCTAAGCTCTCGGCATAGTAAATGCTGGAACCCATAGTTTGGTACAGGTAGCAAACCATGCGCTCAAAAATATGGCACATTGGTAAAAAGCTCAGTACGCGGAACGATGCATCAACCTTTATGATGTCTTCGCTGGCCTTTACGTTGCTGGTAATGTTGTGGTGGGTTAGCATTACACCTTTTGGGGTGCCTGTAGTGCCCGATGTGTAGATAATCGTAAGTAAATCTTCCGGCGTTACCGCAGCTTTAGCGGCATCTAATTTTGCTTTGTCGGCGTTGGCTTTGCCTAGTTCTACAAGGTCTAACCAGTTTGGCTGGCCTGCAATTTTATTAAAGCTGTATATGTGCTGTAACGATGCTACGTTGCCCTTTACTGAGTTTACTTTGGCAAGCAAAACCTCAT
>JBIPNX010000490.1:0-6336 GCA_044378145.1 Flavobacteriales bacterium
TATCAGCATCGTCATCTAATCAGGTGAATGTACTATGCTACGGCGATGCTACTGGTTCATTCCAGGTTGATGCAGCAGGTGGCACTCCGGGCTACCAATACCAATTAGGCAATGGTGCCTTTGGTAACAGCAACGTATTCTCTGGTTTAACTGCCGGCAGCTATGTTGTTACTGTTAAAGATAATAACGGTTGTACAACAACTGTAAACGTAACTATCACTCAGCCCAATGCTCCGCTATCAGCTTCATCATCTAACCAGGTAAATGTGCTTTGCTACGGCGATGCTACAGGTTCTTTCCAGGTTGATGCAACAGGTGGAACAACGGGTTATACTTACCAACTAGGTAACGGTGCTTTTGGCAATAGCAATGTATTTAATGGCCTTACTGCCGGCAGCTATGTTGTTACTGTTAAAGATGCTAACGGTTGTACTACAACTGTAAACGTAACTATCACTCAGCCTAATGCTCCGCTATCAGCATCGTCATCTAATCAGGTGAATGTGCTTTGCTACGGCGATGCTACCGGTTCTTTCCAGGTTGATGCAACAGGTGGAACAACGGGTTATACTTACCAACTAGGTAACGGCGCTTTTGGCAATAGCAATGTATTTAATGGCCTGGTAGCCGGTACGTATGTTGTTACTGTAAAAGATAACAACGGTTGTACTACTACTGTTACTGTGACGATTACTCAGCCTAACGCTCCACTATCAGCCAGTATAGATTCACAAACCAACGTACTATGTTTTGGTAACGCCACAGGTTCTGTAACTATAGCTGCATCGGGTGGAACTGTTGGTAATGGTTATCAATACCAATTAGGTAATGGCCCACTACAATTAAGCCCAACATTTAACGGTTTAATAGCAGGCAGCTATGTTGTAACTGTTAGCGATGCTAACGGTTGTATCGATACTGTAAACGTAACTATTACCCAGCCTAATGGTGGATTAACTGCTTCATCATCAAACCAGGTAAATATACTTTGCTACGGCGATGCTACTGGTTCATTCCAGGTTGATGCTTTAGGCGGCACACCGGGTTATACTTACCAATTAGGTAATGGTGCTTTTGGCAATAGCAATGTATTCTCTGGCTTAACAGCCGGTACGTATGTTGTTACCGTGAAAGATGCCAGCGGTTGTACTACAACAGTTACTGTAACAATCACTCAACCTAATGCACCGCTATCAGCTTCATCATCTGACCAGGTGAATGTACTATGCTACGGTAACGCAACAGGTTCTTTCCAAATAGATGCAACAGGCGGAACAGCAGCTTACCAATATCAATTAGATAACGGTGCTTTTGTTAATAGCAATGTATTCTCTGGCCTTGTAGCCGGCACGTATGTTGTAACTGTAAAAGATGCTAACGGCTGTACTACTACAGTAAGTGTAACTATCACTCAACCTAATGCTCCGCTATCAGCTTCATCATCTAACCAGGTTGATGTGCTATGCTACGGTAACGCGACAGGTTCATTCCAAATTGATGCTACAAGCGGAACAGCAGCTTATACTTACCAATTAGACAATGGTGCCTTTGGCAACAGCAATGTATTCTCTGGCCTTGTAGCCGGTACATATGTTGTTACTGTGAAAGATGCAAATGGTTGTACTACTACTGTAAGTGTAACTATCACTCAGCCTAACGCTCCGCTATCGGCCTCAATCACCAATAGTGTTGATGTTTGCTTTGGTTACGCCGTAGGTTCTGCAACAGTTAGCCCAAGCGGAGGTACAACTCCATACACTTATTCATGGAACACAGTTCCTGCACAATCAGGTGCTACGGCTACCGGTTTAGCAGCAGGTTCATACATTGTTACTGTTACCGATTCTAATGGTTGTACTACAACTGCTTCGGTAACTATTAACAGCAACGCTATACCTAATGCAGGTGGCGACCAAAACATTTGTGAAGAAACAGCAGACCTTGTTGATGCTGCACAAGACCAATCATGGTCGGCCTTAGCAGGTAACCCCGCTAACGCAACAGTTAACCCTGTTACAGGTGCTATATCTGGTATGACTAGTGGTGGTGTTTACTTATTTGCACTGACCAGCACTTTTGGTTGTTCAGATACAGTTGCGGTAACTACCACATCAAACTGCCCAATTATTGCTAACCCTGATTATGTAACTACTCCTGAAGATTCTTCGGTAACTATTGATGTTCCGAACAACGACACTGATCCTGATGGAAACATAGACAACGGCAGCGTAACTATTATAGACCCGCCAAACAATGGTACTGTAATTGTTAACCCTGACGGAACAATTATCTATACTCCAAACCCTAACTACAACGGTACCGATTCGTTAATCTACCAGATTTGTGATACAGGTATGCCGGTATATTGCGATACTGCTTTAGTAGTGATTGTTGTTACCCCTGTTAACGATCCTCCGGTTGCAAACCAAGATACAGCAACTACTCCGGAAGATACCCCGATTGTAATTGACGTACCTGATAACGATACCGATGTTGATGGCAACATTGATAACGGTAGCGTAACTATTATAGACCCACCAAACAACGGTACGGTAATTATTAACCCTGACGGTACAATTATCTATACTCCTGATACTAACTATAACGGCGTTGATACCTTAATTTACCAGATTTGCGATACAGGCATGCCTGTGTTGTGCGATACTGCGCTGGTAATAATTAATGTAACTCCGGTTAACGATCCTCCGGTTGCTATAACTGATACTGCGAGCACTGTAGAAGATACCCCAATCAACATTAACATAGACATAAACGACTTTGACGTTGATGGTAACCTTGATACTAATACTGTTGTAATTGTTATACCTCCGGTAAACGGCAGCGCTTCTTACGACCCTAACCTGGGCGAAATAATCTACATACCAAACCCTGACTTCTTTGGTACCGATAGCTTATTGTATCAGATTTGCGACAGCCTTGGTTTATGCGATACCGCATGGGTGTACATTGTAATTGAAAGTGTACCTGATATTACATTAGACCCAAGCATTTTCCCAAGTGGTAACAACATTAGCTGCTTTGGCGCTAACGATGGTTCAATAGATTTAACTATAGACTTAGGTACACCTCCATATATTATCAGTTGGACAGGCCCTAACGGTTTCACTTCATCAAGCGAAGATATCTCAGGCCTGGCACCGGGTACTTATACTGTAATTGTAACCGACTTAAACGGTAACATAGCACAGGGTTCTATCACACTTACAGAGCCAACCTTGTTACAAGGTAGTGGTGTTGTATTCTCTTACAATGGAGGATACAATGTAAGCTGCGGTGGTCAATCTCCTGCCTGCGATGGTTCTATTGACTATACTGTATCAGGTGGTTCTCCTGCATACTCTTACAGCTGGACAGGCCCTAACGGCTTTACCGCTGCTACACAAGATATATCGGGCTTATGTGCCGGTACTTATACTATAGTTGTTACTGATGTTAACGGTTGTACTGTAACTAATACTTACACCTTAACCGCTCCTCCTGCATTAGACCCAACAGTTGTTTATGCTAACTACAATGGTTACAACGTAACTTGTAACGGCTCTTGCGATGGTTCTATCAACTTAACCGTAAACGGTGGTGTTGCTCCATTCTCTTATGCATGGGTTGGTCCTAACAACTTCTCTTCTACATCAGAAGATATTAATAACCTATGTGCAGGTAACTATTCTGTAGTAGTTACTGATGCTAACGGTTGTACTGCAACTGTAAACGTTACCCTTACTCAACCTCCTGTACTTGCCGCAAGCTTGCTTGCTGCAACTTACAATGGTGGTGTTAACGTAAGCTGTGCTAACGCCTGCGATGGTTCTATTAACGCTACAATTACCGGCGGTGTTGCTCCATTTGCATACGCCTGGACAGGCCCTAACGGCTTTACTTCTTCATCAGAAGATATTAGCGCACTATGTGCAGGTACGTATGTATTAACTGTTACCGATGCTAACGGTTGTTCAACATCTCAAACTATAACACTTACCCAACCTGCTCCTGTTACTGTAGGTCTTGCTGCTGCTCAATTTAACGGTGGCTATAATGTAAGCTGTGTCGGCTCGTGCAATGGTTCTATTAACGCTACTATAGGCGGTGGTACTGCACCATACTCTTACAGCTGGATAGGCCCTAACGGTTTTGTTGCGGTAACTGAAGATATTAGCACCCTATGTGTTGGTACGTATACTTTAACTGTAACCGATGCTAACGGTTGTACTGCAACTCAAACTATAACACTAATACCTCCTCCTGCTCTTGAAGTTGGCGGTGCAGCGTTTGAATTTAATGGTGGATATAACATTAGCTGTGCTAACGCCTGCGATGGTTCTATTGACCTTGTGGTTAGCGGTGGTGTTGCTCCATTTGTAATTTCGTGGACAGGCCCTAACAACTTCTCTTCTTCATCAGAAGACATAGCTAACCTGTGTGCAGGTACTTATACCGTAACTGTAACAGATGCTAACGGTTGTATTTCATCTCAAACAATAACAATTACACAACCTCCTGCAATTTCAGTTTCTCTACAAGCTGCATTGTACAATGGCGAGGTTAACGTAAGCTGTGCTAATGCCTGCGATGGTTCTATCAACGCTACTATTGGCGGAGGTACAACTCCATACTCTTACAGCTGGATTGGTCCTAACGGTTTTGTAGCCGTTACACAAGACCTAAGCAACCTTTGTGCAGGTACCTATGTATTAACTATTACTGATGCTAACGGTTGTACAGCTTCACAAACTATAACTTTACAAGCTCCGGATACTTTAGAAGCATCTGCAGTAGCTGCCATTACCGATGGTGGTACTAACATTAGCTGTAATGGTGTGTGCGATGGTTCTATTGATCTTACCGTAACAGGCGGTTCTCAACCATACGCAATCAGCTGGACAGGCCCTAATGGTTTTGTATCAACAGATGAAGATATAAGCAGCCTATGCGTAGGTACTTATGTTGCTACAATTATTGATGCTAACGGTTGTACTACTTCTGTAACCATTACCTTGTCACAGCCTCCTCCGGTGTCTTCATCGGGCATAGTATCTACTTATGCAGGTGGCTTTAACGTGGGTTGCAACGGTGGTAGCAATGGTTCTATTGACTTAACTGTAACCGGTGGTTCAGGTAGCTATACTTACAACTGGTCTGGCCCGAATAACTTTAGCGCAAATACCCAAGATGTAAGCGATTTAGTAGCCGGTACTTATACTGTAATCATCAGCGATGTTAATGGTTGTTCAGATACACTTTCATTCAACTTAACAGAGCCTGAGGTAATCACTACATCAGCAACTTCATCACCAAGCTCTTGTGGCCAACCTAACGGTTCTATCAACTTATCGGTAGCCGGTGGTTCAGGCGTATTCAGCTACAGCTGGACAGGCCCAAATAGCTTCACTGCTAACACTCAAGACCTAACCGGCATTGTTGGTGGCGAATATATTGTTGAGGTAATTGATACCAATGGTTGCTCTGTATTTGATACTATTAACGTAACGCTTAAACCTCTTGTAACTGCAACAGGTACTATATCTAACAGCACTTGTAACACTAGCTGCAACGGTGCTATAGACTTAACGGTAGCAACAGGCGAAGACCCATTCAGCTTTGCATGGTCGGGCCCTAATAATTTCTCTGCTTCATCAGAAGATATCTCATCTCTATGCCAGGGCGATTACATTGTAATTGTTACTGATGCTGATGGCTGTTCATTTGCCGATACATTTAACATTGCAGCTCCTGAACCTGTTGCCTTAACAGTTACCGGATTAAACGCAGCAACATGTACTGCAAGCAATGGTTCTGTAACTATTGTTCCTGCAGGTGGCCATGGTGGTTACAGCTTTAGCTGGACCGGCCCTAACGGCTACACATCAACTGAGCAAAACCCAACAGACCTTGCTACCGGCTCTTATACTGTAACGGTAACCGATAGCGTTGGCTGCTCTCACGATCAGGTTATAGCTATAGGTTCTGTATCTAACCTTGTATTAGCTGCAACTTCTGTGAACGCAACCTGCCACGGTTTAAACAATGGTACTGCCTGTGCCGATGCTACAGGTGCTACTGCCCCTATAAGCTACCTATGGTCTACCGGCGACACTACACAGTGTGTTGACAGCCTTGCACCGGGCACTTATATTGTTGCAATAACTGATGCTAATGGCTGTGCAGGTTCTGATACCATTGTAATTACCGAGCCTGAACTACTGGCTATTGCAGGCGATGTATTGGTTTACCCTAATGGCTATAACGTAAGTGTTATTAATGGTTCAGATGGTGCAATTGATATCTCTGTAACAGGTGGCTCAGGTGTTTATACTTACG
>JBIPNX010000123.1:0-6298 GCA_044378145.1 Flavobacteriales bacterium
CCCGGAGCTCCTGTAGATATTGGATTTGACATAAAACCCGGCCTTGATTTTGGGCCACGCGATTACATAATTGGAACCTTTAATTCTGCATTCAGCGTGCGTTACAGGTTTTAACTGAACATAAACGAATTTTAACCTAATTAATACAAAACGACTTATCTGCCGGGGCTGCTCTGCACGGCCCTTTCATAAAAAAGCACCATGGGTTCATTCCTATGGTGCTTTTTAGTTTCTATAACCCTGATTATTAAGTATATTTTAATCAGCCATAAAATGCCAGCATTAAAAAGCCCCGCAATTAACGGGGCTTTTGATTGAATAACTATTTCATTTTAACGCGAACCTTGCCTCCGGCCTTTGTTCTGAACTTCTAAAATTGTCTTTATCAGCTTATCTTTGGTAATGGGCTTGGCAAGAAAGCCATCGGCACCGGCCAGGTTTGCCGCCCTACGCACTGCAGCATTATCCGTAGCTGAAAATAGTATTACCGGGGTATTTGAAAAGAAAAACTGTTTAACCAAATTGCCCATCATAATACCTGACACAACGGGCATAAAAATATCTGATAGTATTAAGTCAAACCCTGTTTCGTTTTCCTGTTTATATAGGGCTTCTCCACCATTAGTTACTGTAACTACTTCGTAGCCATTATCCTCTAAATATCCTTGTAAAAGGGTTAAGGTAAAAACATCATCATCTGCCAATAAAATTTTCATAGTGTTTCATTTTAGTGGTTATGACTTATACAACGTAGTGAAAGCTTATCAAATAAATAAAGTTCGATATGCTGCAAAAATTGACCTATAGAGGGTAATAACTAAACGATTATCAGTTCCTGTTTAAAACCGATGAAACTATATCTATCAGTTGAGCTTCCAAATAAGGTTTGGCTAAAAAGCCATTCATTCCCATTTCCAAGCAACGTTCTTTCTCTCCTTGTTTTACATTTCCTGTTAAGGCTATAATAGGAACTTCAGCAATGTTTCGTTTTGTATTGTTGCGAATTTGCAAAAGGGCTTCAATACCATCAACACCGGGCATATGCAGGTCTGTAAGCACCAGATCGGGCACAATTTCCTCAACCAGTTTTATCATTTCTGTTGCTGATGAGGCTTCGTAAACCTTAGCCCCGTGGCTACTTAATATATGATTAGCCAGCATACGGTTAATTTCTTCATCATCGCATACAATAATATTTGCGCCTTTAAATATTGCCTCATTGGTATTAACAGTCTGTTGACTTGGTGTACCCATTGTTGTATCAATGCTATATGCAAGGGTAACCACAAAGCTGCTGCCAACATCAACAGTGCTAAGCACCTCTATTGTGCCCCCTTGTAGTTCTACCAAACGTTTTGCAATGTTTAAACCCAGGCCTGTACCACCATACTTGCGGGTAATGCTATTATCGGCTTGGGTAAACTCTTCAAAAACACTTGTTAATTTATCTTCGGGTATACCAATGCCTGTATCGCTAACAGCAAACTCAATAGTAGCTTTGCTATCAGCATTGCTTATTAATTTAGCGCTAACTATTATGCTGCCCCTTTGTGTAAACTTAATTGCGTTTGATACCAGATTGTATAGCACCTGCCTTAGTTTAACAACATCGCCAATTACTTTATCGGGTATGTTAGAGTCCCTTTCAAAAACAAGCTTTAAATACTTTTCTTCAACCTGTTTTTCATATAGCAATTTTACATCTTCAAGCACATCATTAATACTAAAAGGTGTTTTCTCTAATTCGGCTTTTCCTGCAATTAGTTTACTATAATCAAGTACCGGGTTAATAACACTCATAAGGTGTTTAGACGAGCGCAGTAAAGCATTTGCCATTGTACTCTGCTGTTGGTCTAGCCTGCTGTTTGCCAGTTGTTCTGAAAAGCCTACCAATGCATTTAACGGGGTGCGTATTTCATGGCTCATGTTAGATGCAAAATCTTCGCGGGCCTTAGCTAACTGCTCAGCATTTATACGTGCCAGGTTAAGCTCTTTTTGCAGTTTATAGTTACGGTTTACATCGCGCTGAATAAAGAAAGCAAACAGTAACAAGAATACAATACCTGCCGCGCCCAGGTTAATCATAATATCGCGCGTGCTATCATTTAATGTACCCGATGTTGTAAGTATTTGCTGTTCGGTAACATGCATTTCGGCCTGCTCCATTTGGCGGGTAAGGCTATATAAGCGACCATCGGTATATTGCTCTTGCGCAATAAGGCCCAGCATTTTTTTCAGGTTCTCTTCCTTAACAGTAAGTTCGGCCTGCCTAAGGTTATTAATAATCCTGTTTACCCTTTTTGCTTCTTCTTTTTTACTAATAGTATCAGGTACAAAAATGGTCATTTCTCCACTATTGGAATCTTTGTTCCTCTTTCTTTTGGTAAAAAGGCGTTTCCAAAAAGTTTGTTTTCCGGTGTTAATAGCATTAAGTTTAGATGGGTCGTCGGCAACGCTTTTCACGTCCCTGTCAATACCACGGTTCTCATTGTCTACCACCTTTTTAGTAGCTTCGTCAAAAGCAGCCATATTGGTGTTTTCGTCAACACTATAGGCCCGTATAACATATAATTCAAGGCGTTTGTCAATTAAGCTGTACAAAGAATCTACAAAAGTTTTTCGGCCCGGGTTTGCATTTGCCAAAAGGCTAAGGCTGTCAATAATAACATAAATAGATTTTCTGTCTGCATCAAACTCAACAAATGCTGTGCTGTCGCCGGTTGTACTGTATTTGTTAATTGTTTCACCAGCATCGTCCAACTTAAACAGTACCCTGTCCCAGGTTTGAATAAAAACGTTAGGGTCGTTAATTTTATTAACCAGGCCCGAATGCTCTTTTAGCTGGGTATTAATAAGGTACAATGAGAATGCTATTGCCGACATAAGCAGCAACAAACCTGCAATTACTTTAAGTGTTATATAAGACCTTTTCACTAACCGCTAAGATAGTCTTTCAATTTCTTTGCGCGCCTGTTTGGTACAATCATTTGCAACAGAAATAATACTATCTACCTCTTGCAAAACAAAACCGGCATCAAGGCTAACTACATTATGTTCAATATTTTCAAGCCTTGCGGCTATGTCATTCATCCCAAAATATAAAAACGGGCTCTTAAGCTTATGGGCCATTTCAGACGATTCGTGGGCATTGTTATCCAGCACATATTTCCTTAGCTCTTGCAATTGGGGTGGAACATTGTTTGCAAAAGATGTAAGTAACTTAACTACCAATGCATCATTAGCATTAATAAATGTTTTAAGATGTTCTATATCCAACCTATCCTTCATAAAATACCTTTGCACGGTTATCAGGTAAACGCTTTTCTACTGTAAAATGTTATAAAGCAACATAATGTTGGTAAAATTTATAGCTTTGAACCCAATCTAATGAGTAGCAATACTAAAAATAAAAACAATAAGGGCTGGATGTTTGACCAGCTTTTTCCTGAATGGAGGGAGTGGCCTATTGCCCAAATGGGCCGCAGGCGTAGCGAACTGGTAAAGGAAGTAGAAGATTTCACCATAAAATCTATACACCTGCACACCCATAACAGCAGGGCTGCCCTTAACGATGAACTGGCCAAAGCCCTGTACCTGGAACGGGTGCGTATATTCCAAACCCCATGGAAGGCAGATAAACCTGATGAAAAGGCTTTTTGGGCATCTATAAAAAAGAGCCTGTTAAAAATTCCGCCCGACGGGGTTGCTCCTCAAGGGCAGGACGAAGAAGCCATATTGCAACGCATTGTAGAACGCTACTCTGACGAAATTGCCGGAAACTTTAATATGAGTGCCTACAACTTTGCCAAAGGAGCTTCTACCTTTGGTTTTGCAAGGCTGTTAAACTCGTGGAACGTATTTGGCATGCGCACCCTGCGGGGCCAGCGCCGCGAACTGCATGAGAAAATTAAACTGGTAGGCCCGTTAGACGATATTCGCAACCTGGCAACTAAAGGCACGGTTATTATGGTGCCTACCCACTTTAGTAATATTGATAGTATCCTTATTGGCTGGGCTATCCAATCGTTAGGGTTACCGCCTTTTCTTTACGGAGCAGGTTTAAACCTTTTTGGCATAAAGCTACTGGCATTTTTTATGAACCGTTTAGGGGCATATAAAGTAGACCGCCGCCGTAAAAACCTTATTTACCTTGAAACTCTTAAAGCCTATTCTACACTGGCTTTACGTAACAATTGCAATAGCTTGTTCTTTCCCGGTGGTACACGTAGCCGTTCGGGTGCTATAGAGAGCAAATTGAAACTTGGTTTATTAGGTACCGCTTTTGAAGCCCAAAGGCTTAACTATATTGATAAGCCTAATGAGCATGGCCGTAAGATATTTGTAGTGCCCGTAGTATTCAACTACAACTTTGTATTAGAGGCGCCATCGCTTATAAATGAACATCTTAAACGTTCGGGGCAGGAGCAGTATTACGATGAAAACCGAAGTGGTTCATCGTCTATCAACATGTTTAAATTCCTTTACAAGTTTTTAACCGTTGAGGGCGAAATGTCTATAACCTTTGGCAAGCCTATGGACTTGTTTGGCAACGATGTTAATGCCGAAGGCCATAGCCTTGACCGTAATGGCCGCCAGGTAGATATTATGCGCTACTTTGTTACCAACGGCGTTATTACCCACGACCAGCAACGCGAAGCGGAATATACCCGAATGTTGGGCGATGAAATTGTAAAGCGTTACCATAAAGAAAATATGGTGTACCCAAGCCATTTGGTAGCCTACACCGCTTTCGAGATTATTAAAAAACGCCATAAAAAGCTTGATTTGTACTCGTTGCTGCGTTTGCCTGAAGATGACCATACAATAGAGTACAATGAGTTTTTTGAAACTATTGAACGTATGATTAGCGTGCTTAAGCAAATGCGCGCCGATGGCAAAATTCGCTTAGACGATGATTTTGACCGTTTTGACACAAAGGCACTTATAGAAGAAGGGGTGCGCAACAGCGGTATTTACCATGCCAAGCGTCCGGTAAAGCTGACCAAGGAAGGCACCATAGCATCTGAAGATTTTAATTTATTGTACTACTACCACAACCGTTTGGAAGGATATGGACTTAACAAGCACATTTAACCGTAACATGACTGTGGGCGTGGTAGGCTCGGGCAGTTTTGGCCTGGCGCTGGCTAACCTATTGGCCGAAAACCGGGATGTTATTATCTACTCGCGCCGTGACGAGGTTGCCGATGCGATAAATAAAGACCACGAGATTTACGGTAAAAAACTAAACGAACGGGTAAGAGGAACCAGCGATATTACCGAGGTAACATCGGAATGTACTCTTATATTCCCTGTGGTATCATCGTTGGGCTTTAGGCAGGTAATACGCAGCATGGCCCCTACCCTGCGTCCCGACCATATTATTATACATGGCACTAAAGGGCTTGATATAAAATTCCCGGTACAGGATTTAACAGCTACCTCTACCCTATCGCGCGGGCAAATTTCTACCATGAGCGAGATTGTGTTGCAGGAGAGTGTTGTAAAGCGTGTGGGCTGCATGGGTGGGCCTAACCTTGCATCAGAAATTATGCAGGGATTACCGGCCGCTACCGTTGTTGCCAGCCGCTTTGAAGAAGTAATAAATGAGGGCCAAAAAGCCTTACGCAGCAGGCGTTTTCAGGTATATGGCAGCCACGATGTTACCGGTATAGAAGTAGCCGGTGTACTTAAAAACGTAATAGCCATAGCCTCGGGAGCCTTGGGCGGACTTGGCCTTGGCGATAATGCCCGTGCGTTACTTATTAGTCGTGGTATGGCTGAGATGATATACATTGGCAAAACCATGGGTGCCGATACACGGGCCTTTATTGGCCTTGCAGGTGTAGGCGATTTAATTGCAACATCAGCCAGTCCGTTGAGCCGCAACTACACTGTTGGGTACCGCTTAGCCAAAGGCGAAAAGCTTGACGATATTATCAAAACCATGAAAGAAGCTGCCGAGGGTATCAACACCATTAAGGTTGCCAAGGCGCTGGTAAATAATTACAAAGTACGCGCCCCTATTACCGAGGCATTGTACCGTATTATGTATGGCGACATGGACATTAAACAGGCTCTGCAATACCTGATGGAGTACCCGCTAAACCATGATGTGGATTATCTTTAGCTGATAGCTTATAGGATTAAAATATTATTCTTGAAGGGCCTAAAAAGAAAAAGTCCGCCAATTGCGCCGGCGGACTTTTTCAACACACAGTAAATAAACATCTATAAACCTAACTCTACTCTCTATAACTCTGCAACAAAGATATTATTGCACAGAGTGGAAGAAAAA